>JBEKWD010000408.1:0-3118 GCA_049513435.1 Steroidobacteraceae bacterium
GTGCACGCCCGTGAGCGCGTGCCCGATGTGCACGTGCGCAATTGTCGGAGGCCGCGTGACACAGGCCGATGTGCCCGCGACGGCCATCAGAACGAGCGTTCGCGCGAGACGGATTCGGATGTTCATGGGTTGATTTCTCGGACCAATCTGAAGCCGACGCTACTGCTGCGGTAGCCCGCGGTGAAGCGGTTTCGGTAAGAAGCGCTCACGAATGAGGGGGAACTGAACCAAGAACCGCCGCGCAACTCATGCTCCGTGCAATCGCCGTCGCTGCGCGCCGAGCCATCGGTGGGCGCGCCGGAATAGTCATCCCACCAACAGTCCTGCGTCCACTGGAACACGTTGCCCAGCATGTCGTTGAGGCCAAACGCATTCGCCTTGAACGAGCCGACCGGCGCCGTGTTGACATAGCCGTCATCACAGGGAAAGACCGTCCACCCCGGATAGCGTCGAGCAGCGCTCTGGTCGGCCACGTTCCCATTGGCGCATGCGCCTGCCGCGCTCGTGTTCCAGGGCCGCACTTCGTCGCTACCGGCGCGGGACGCATATTCCCACTCCGAAGCGCTTGGCAGACGGTACCGATGGCCGCTCTTGGCCGACAGCCATTGCGCATAGGCCACCGCGTCGTTCCACGACACGCAAGTGACGGGATGAGTAGTGCCCTGCGTAAATCCGGGATCCGTCCAACTCGCATTCGGCCGATGCCGCCACTCGCCGTCATAAATGTCGCAGCCTTGCATGTCCCGTCCCGTCGCAGTGACGAATTCTCGGAACTCTCCGACCGTGACGTCATTCGTGGACATGGCGAGGGGATAGCTGATGTCCACCCCATGCTGCGGATACTCGAAGGACGTGGAGCCACTGCTGCCGCTTGCCGAGCCTTGTCGGAATCGGCCGCTGGGCAGCACCGTCACAAAAGGACAGGTCGGGCAATCACGAATCACCGAACCGGGCAGCGGGGCCGCCGGCGGGGATACCGGCACCGGCCGAGACGCAGGCGAAGGCGCGGTTTCGGTCTGCGTGGGGCGGTGCCCGAAGAACCAGGCGAGGAGGACCAGAAGGGCCGCGCCGCTCCCCCAAACCGCGTACTTGCGCCAGGCCCGGCGGGGCGGCGGCGCGGTGAACTGCTCGATAAACTCCCGGATGGTGGCGGTACGATCACGCCGTTCGAACCGCAGTGCCTTGAGGATGGCAGCGTATTGCCCTGATGTCAGTCCCGGCCGCTGCGGCGGCGGTCGTCCGGAAACCAACGCATCGTCGTCATCAAAAGGATGGATGCCGGTTAACAGCTGGTACGCAAGACATGCCAAAGCGTACACATCGTCCGCGGGTTCGGGCAACTGTCGCGCCATCACTTGAGGACTTGCATAGCGTCGGGTCGCCGCCAACGCCGGTCCCTGGCGGCCGGCTTCGGGATGAGCGATCCACCTCGCAACCCCGAAATCGATTACTTTGACCTCGCCGCGAGTAGTCACAATGACATTTCCCGGCTTCAGGTCGCCGTGCACGATGTTATTGCGATGCGCGTAATCGAGCGCACTCGCGATCGCGAGGATGATCGCGCATGCTCTATCTTGACCGGATCCCGAGGGCGGTCCTTGCGAGGCATGGTCCGCAAGCGGACGCGTCCCCACGAGATATTCCATTGTCATGAATACGGTTTCCCCGTCGCGGTCGCAATCGAACACGCGGACAATGTTGGGATGCGCCAGGCTTTGCAGTTTTTGTGCTTCGCTTTGCAGGGCTGAAATCGACCCGAAGTACTCGTGAAAAGGCAGCGTCAGAACCTTGACGGCGATGTACGGATCCTGTGATCCGGCCTCGACGCGCCGCAAATCGAGCGCTTTATAGACACGGCTCATGCCGCCTTCGCCGATCAATTCGACCAACTGAAAGCGGCCCTTAAGGGCCTCGCCCTCGACCGGAGCGCGTGAAGCGCTGGTCCGGGTCGCGTCGCGCTCGGTATTGCTGCGAGCACCGTTCTCGTCCAGGACGATGGTGGGGGCATCGGTAAAGCGAGCCGGTCGGCGGGTCAAGGTCAGCGGCCAGTTGCTGATTCGGTCTGCCAGCCCTTCATGCACATCGCGTGGAAGCGGATCAACGGATTCGCTGTCCCGAAGAATCTGCAACAGCCGCGCCGGGGATGCGCCCGCAGCAAGCAACTGATCCAGCTGCGAGAGAAAATCGGCATGGGCGATATCGCCGGTCTTGAATGATTGCAAAGCATTGGCGAAAGCCGATCCCGACTCCGAGGTTTCGGATTGCGGCCCGTCAGCGAGATCATTGATGTCGCTCACGGGTGGCGTTCCCTGAGTGCCCTGCGAATCAACATTCGACCGGCCCCGCCGAGGTAAAGAGGGCATCGTTTGTTCTGGATGGGGAACGGGGACTGAGGGCGATGACGGAAATGGGATCGCTGGAATTCGCCAGCTTATGTAATGTCCACCGGTGCTGAAAAACTAACTCTGCCAAATCGATGTGGACTGCCGTAACGTTCATAGCGACGCTCTTCTCGGTCTAAGTTGCCGTGACACTCCCACTTTCGCACAGCTGATGCCGCCCCGAGTAGGGACGTCAATGCCATTAGTAAAGGTCGGGAGCCTCCAGTAACCGTCAGCCATCGGCGGGGGCAACCTCTGGGGATATCTGCGCAAAGCGAGGCCGCGAAACAGTTGAAATTACCGGCCCTTCATTGCGAATGCGATTTCGTCCCAGGTAGACATAAAATCAATGACTTAAAGATGATATCTTAGATAAGACCTCATCCGTTCCTCCTGTGTTTGTCCCGCTTTAGATACCGTCGAAATTGCACGCCCACGAGACTCAAAGCCATCGGATCATGCTCGCGTTTTGACACGGCGGTCACCGGGAGTGGCCTATGCGGCCCTCTTGCCGCCGCGTGCGGCGAGCCGCACAACGGAGAAGGCCATGACCCTCGAGTCACTGCACAGAGCGTGTAGTCATCGATTGAGTTGATGGCTTCGAGCCGCCCGCAACGCCGACCATCAGGGACTGCAATTCGACCTTGAGACGCTCGCGGGTGCGCGTGACGGCTTGCCAATGCAGACTGTGCGTGGCGATCTGGCCGTGCGCGATTTCCTACCTTCGCCGCACATGC
>JBEKWD010000409.1:0-3112 GCA_049513435.1 Steroidobacteraceae bacterium
CATCACAACTGCCGGCTTTGGGCCAGCAGGAGGCGCAGTTAATCAATGCGCTGTCGCTATTGCTCGGCTCGGCGCCCGATGCGCTGCGCGAGGAGTTGCTCGCGGCGGCAGCGCCACCTCTAACCTTGCCTCAGGTGTCACTGGGCGTGCCGTCCGAGCTTGCGCGTCGCCGACCGGATATCCGTAGCGCCGAAGCCAAATTGCAGGCTGCCACGGCTCAGATCGGTGTCGCCGTCGCCGCACTGTACCCGTCCATCACGCTGACGGGCAGTTTCGGATTCCAGGCACTGGACTTTTCGAAGCTCGGTAGTTGGAGCGCGCGGCAATATGCCCTGGGCCCAAGTCTGACGTTACCTCTATTCGAGGGCGGCCGCCTGCGCGGTACCGTGGAGTTGCGCAAGGTAGAGCAACAGCAAGCCGCGATCGCCTATCAGCAAACCGTTCTGCAGGCCTGGCACGACATTGCCAACGGGCTCGTGGCTTACGGGAGCGAGCAGGAGCGTCTGCGACGCTTGACCCGAGCGGCCCAGGACAGCGATAGCGCGCTCGCAATCGCTGCGGAACGCTACCGCAGCGGCATCGATCCGTATCTTAATGTTCTGACGGCACAGCGCACGCTGCTGCAATACCGGCTCGAGGCCGCCCAAAGCCTGCCGAGCGCTCAAAGCGATCTCATACAACTCTACAAAGCGCTCGGTGGCGGATGGGGTGCAACCAACCCTGAGGAATTGTCGAAGATCGAATGAGGCGATCGCGCGACCCGCGGCGCCGCGGGTGGGGCAAGTGCGAGCGATAAACCCGGGGAGCGTTCCAATATCAGACGTACGATCTGCTGCGGCGTATCCCACTGCGGGTAATGTCCGCTGTCGGCAAACCAATGCAGCTGCGCATCGGGGAACGCAGACAGCGTGCGCATCGCCTGGCGTGGCAGGCAAACCCGATCATAGCGCCCCCAGCCGATGAGGAGCTCGGAGCGCATAGAGCCCTGCGCCGCACCCGGCGCTTTTTCACCGAAGGCCAGATCGAAGAGCAGTTTATTGAGAGACGTTGAGGCCGTTCGGCTGCGCAGCTCCTCGAGTACGAGCTGCGCGGGCAGCCGCGCGGGATGCGCCGAGAGCTGCGCGAGCAACAGCGCTCGCGCCCAGGCATGGCCGGCGATGAATGGCAGTACCGGCTGCATCAATCGCAACAGATGGTTGAAGAGCAGCGTGGAGATAAAATGCACAGCGCGCTCCCAGCCTTTGGCGAAGCCGCTTGGCGCGAGCGCAACCACGGCGCCCACGACACCGCCGCGACTCGCGAGCTCCAGCAGCAAGCGCGCACCCATACCGCTGCCGACCGCGTCAATTCCGATCAAGCCGCTGGCTTGCAAATACTCTGTGAGCGCGTCGGCCAGGCGGCGAATCGATGCATCACCCGACAACGCTGGTGTGCAACCGAAGCCAGGCAAATCAATCGCAATGACTTCTCGCTGCGCGGCCAACGCATCGATGACCAGACGCCACGAGCGTCGGCTGCCGCCGAGTCCGTGAACGAGCAACAGCGGCCGTCCGCTGCCGCGTCTGACTGAATGCCACTGCAAGAGTGCCGATGAGCTCATGCTCAAGCAAGATTGTCGCTCTGCAGAAGTCGCAGCCATCGGACAGTCGCTCGATCTGGTGCAGTCCTTGCGGAAGCCGCGCGGTCTGTAATGACGGTCAACATAAGCGCCTATAAAGGCAGCGCTTATAAAGGCAGCGCTTATAAAGGCGGTCGTCCAATAGCTGCACCGTGGTCGCGCCGACAGAGGCTTCCTACCGCTGCTTGGCGCCCCTCCCGGCGGCTTCGCACGCTGCGCTTTGAGAGTCTGCTCGCCAGCGGCATTCAGCCGCGATATGTAAACAGCAACACGAGGAGTTACAACAATGGCGAATCAAGGCCAAACTGGACAGTCAGGCGAGCGCGGCGGTTCAGGCAATTTCGCGAACGACCCGGCTCGCGCGAGCGATGCGGGCAAGAAAGGCGCCCAGCAACCCAGCGGACCGCAGAGCACGATGGGCGGGACGCGTCGGGGCGCTAACGAACCCGAGCGCATGAATGAGAGCGGGCAGAAGAAGGCCGGCCAGCCGCCCCACAGCGGTTCACAAGAGTCGGGCGGCGCGAACCGCGGTGATCGGCCAAGTGAGGCGGGCAAGCCCGGCAGCCAGCACTCTCACGGCGGCTCATCGGGCTCATAAGGCCTAAGAGCGCAGCAGCGAAGCGATACCGGGGATGAACAGGATGGTCCCCGGTATCCGCTGCGCTTATCGCGTGATCGCCTTCAGCGACGTGCTGTTATGGCTCACAGGCACTCCGATTTGCCGGAGCGCAGCGACTGTGCCAACCAGGGCCGCGCGCGCATCGGTCGGTTGATCGCACGCCAGCCAGCTGCAAGGCGCAAGCGCCTGGTCCGTCAGCAGAGCCAGCACACTTGCATTCGTGGCCCGGATCGAATCAAACGGCGTGCCGTGGCGCGAACCTCGCACGATGACCATAGCGGCTCCGATCCGCGCCGCGAGCTCGCACTTCTCCGCCAGCGGGACGTAGTCATGCTCGCCGGCAATGATCAATGTTCGGCTGCGCAATCGATCCAGACGCTCGTTCGCGGTCCATCGCAGCGCCGCCTGCGCGGTCGCGAGCGCGGCTTGGGCGGACGCCGCGCCGATCATCAAGGCCCCCAATTTACGCATCGCGCTTTGCCATGGCTGCGGAAACATGCGCGTGGCCAGCAGCCACGCCGTTGCCTGTATGCCGAGCACACGAACCAGGGCAATCGGTATCCAGGCCTCGAGCCATTTGCGCCAACGATCGACGCGATAGCTTGCCAGACTGTTGATCAACGCGAGGCGCGTGACCTGCTCGGGTCGCTGCAACGACATCTCGAGCGCGACCGCCCCGCCCAGGGAGAAGCCAACGATGCTGACCCGCGATGTGCCAAGATGATCCAGCAGCCGCCAAAGGCTACGAGCAAATTCCGGGATGCCATAGCCGTCGCTCGGTGGTGGGCTGCGCCCGCTGCCCGGCAGATCTGGAATGATCAGGCGAAATTGACGCTCCAGCGCGAGGATTTGGAACGTCCAGCTCGTGGCGCGCA
>JBEKWD010000410.1:0-3090 GCA_049513435.1 Steroidobacteraceae bacterium
CCCCGGTGCCTTAGATGGCGGCCAGGCACCGAGAGCTAAGGCTGGCTCTCGGCACCGAGGACGGCCTCGGCCTTGACTACAGGGATCGTCGCAATCCGGGAAAATCTGCTGACCGTTATCGCGGCGCGAGATGGTTGAGCATGAACTCGCTGCCCTGCCAATACACATCCAGGAGATCTTCGAAGGTGAGGCGAAGATCATGGATTTCGTTGGGAATCACCTTGATGCCGACCTCAATCTGTTGCGGCTGGTTGCGTAACGCCTGGACCAACACGATGCTTTGGTTGAAGTCGAGATCGCGGTCGTCGTCCCCAGCCGCGATGTACACCGGCGAGCGCCACTGGTCCGCGTAGGCGGCGGGCGAGTACTTGAAACTGTCGCCCGGGAAAGCGTGAACGCCAGCCATGTCGAATCCGGCCGCGAACACATCGGAGTTGCGGGCCAGCGCCTGTGCCGTCAAATAGCCGCCCCAGGAAAGACCGTATATGCCGATTTTCGCGACATGAAGATCGCGCCGGGATTTCAAGTACTCGGCGCCGCCCAGCACATCCTTATACTCGCTGGCTCCAGCGTTGCCCCAGCCCGGCGCGTTGCGAAAGCCATAGCCGCGCATGATGCTGCTACGGTACTCAACCGAGAGCACCACGCAGCCGCGCATGGAAAAGTACTGATTCAATCTGTACGAGACTGAGTAAGAGTCCATGTAATGGAAGCCCAACAACATTTGCCGCGTGATGCCGCCATGCACGAACACGATGGCGCAGCCCGACGGCTTGGACGGAATAAATAATTGACCGTAAGCCTTGTGTCCATCGGTGCCGGTAAATGTGACCGGCTTCGGTTC
This sequence comes from Steroidobacteraceae bacterium, assembly GCA_049513435.1. GTDB lineage: Bacteria > Pseudomonadota > Gammaproteobacteria > Steroidobacterales > Steroidobacteraceae > FEN-1191. The sequence continues at coordinate 845 of JBEKWD010000410.1, forward strand.
GACCATGTTTTTCGGCAATGCATGCGCAGCGGGACCGCCGACGGCCGTGACCTTTCCCAACGCATCGCGCACCATCACCGCGGGCGCACTCGCCCAGCCGGCGTCGATGAAGGCGACAGCGCCATCGGCCAGCGGCACCGGCGTCCACTGGCTGGCGACGCCCTGGGTCAGCAGCGAGGGTGATTTGCCGGTGAAGGCGACTGCGCCGATGTGGCGTCGTTCCGCATCGCCGATGTTGGTGCTGTAGAGGATGTACTTGCAATCAATCGACAGCGCGGCGGCCTCTACCTCGCCCTCTCCGGCAGTGAGCAACCGCACGGGGCCGCCGTGTATCGATATCGCGTACAGGTGCCGCCAGCCGTCGCGCTCCCAGGTGAAACCGATATCGTCGCTTTGCGACCAAAATAACTGACCGCCATCGGCGCCGGTATCGCTGGGGTCCTGATCCAGATCGTAGTAGGCAGATCCGATGCCGTGCTCGGCGCGCCAAATTTCGCGAACCTGATGGGTCGCTGGAATAGCCTCCAGGATAGCCCAAGGTTCCGGCGCGACATACTCACCTGCGTAGCCCATGTCGGTGTTCGGTGGCTGGGGTCCGAACAAGCGCCGAAAGGCGATGCTGTGTCCGTCCGGGGACCAGGTGGGATCGACATCAGATGCGTTGGCTGGCTTTGCAATCGCCCCAACAACGCGCGTGTAGAGATCGCAAACTTCGATATAGGATGCTCGCTGGTACGCCACTCGCCGGCCGTCAGGGGAGAAGCGCAGCGCTGAGACAGGGCCAGCCAGCACAGTTTCGGCGCCGGCGATGTCGACGTCGCCTGAGCGGCCCTCATTCATCGAAACAGCAGCGCTTGCCACGCCGCGTTCGGTGAACCAGATCAGGCGCGCGCCATCGGGCGAGAACTGCGGCGCGAATCCCGCGCCGAGCAGCTGTGGCGCATCGCTGCCGCTGGTGCGCAGCAGCCAAACCTGGCGCTGTGTATTTCGCCTTTGGAGTTGGGCTCGCCGCCGCGTACATAGGCGAGCAGCGCGCCATCGCGCGACAGGGCGATCTGCGTCAGTTCTTGGCCATCGTCGCCACTATATCTAATCAGACTGCGCGCCGGGCCGCCCAATGGTGCGAAATAAATCACCCGCTCGCGTGCCTCACGCGACACAAAGGCGAGCGAACGGCCGTCCGCTGATCGTGCCGGTTGATAAACCAGCGGTGTGCCGAGCAGTGTTTCGAGCAATGCCCTGTGCTCAGCCGCGGCGCCCTGCACCGTGGCCGTGGGCGCAACCACCGCCGTGAGTTGGATGTCGGGCTGTCCTTCGCTGCGTCGGGTATAGGAAATGGCGTCGCTGCCCGACCAATGCGGATCGAGATCCTGCGCGAAGGAAGGATCGACATAGCTGATGTGCTCGTCGATAAAGTTGTAAACAGCTATAAATCCCCAAGTGTATGCGCGCGTCCCCCAAATGTCGGGACCCTGCGTGGAGTAACCGCCGCGCGCATTTTCAAAGGCGAGTTTGCTGCCATCCGGCGAAAATACCGGGCGGTGGATCACGCCGCGGATGCTGACTTCCTTGCGTGCTGACCAATTCTCTCCGGGAGCCCCGCGCTGCGCCAACCAGAAGCCCGACCCGTCCTCCTTGATCCGCACGGCGCGCGTGCCGTCTGGGGAGATAACCGGATTGGATTCCGCCGCGCACAGCGCGAAGTCCGCGCCCAAGCAAAGCGCCGAGAAGACCAGCAGATGCCGCACCCACCGCACGCATCCACATTACAGCAATCGTGCGCGGTTGAGGCGCCGGTCTGCCACCGCAAGAGTATTTACGCTGCCGGCATTGCCCCGGTGTCCACCAGTCAGCTTGGCCGCAGCTAGGTGCCCGTGCAAGTCCAACCCCAGACGTTGAAAACGACTCCTCCGGGCGAAGATTTCACCTGAGAATTGGCGGTAGCCGAGCCGCCGGCCACGCAGGACACCAAGCCGGTGCTGGTTACAGACAAGACCGCCGTATTCGAACTGGACCATACTGCTGTGTTCCCGTAGGCGTCGGGGAGCGTGTGCGTGCTGCCGTCGCTATAGGTTCCATAGGCAATCTGCTGGATAGCCGCTGCTCCCACCGCAAGAGTATTTACGCCGCCGGCATTGCCCTGGTATCCGCCAGTCAGCTTGGGCGCAGCGGTGCCCGTGCAAGTCCAACCCCAGGCGTTGAAAACGACTCCTCCGGGCGAAGATTTGACCAGAGAATTGGCGGTA
>JBEKWD010000411.1:0-3083 GCA_049513435.1 Steroidobacteraceae bacterium
AATAATCCATTCCTGGCTGGGAACCCGAGTGTCCTGTTCAATCAGTTGAACGAAGGCAACATCAACCTGAAGCCCGAAACCTCAAAGACCGCGGAGGTCGGTATCGTGTTTCAGCCTGAATACGTTCCTGGGTTCCGGGCGTCGGCGGACTATTATCACATCGACGTGACTAACATCATCGCCTCATTGACCGTTCAGCAGGTGATCAACCTGTGCTACGACGGCAACAAGGCCTATTGCGGTCAAGATGTGATCCAGACCGTGGGGGCAGTACCGGTGCAGAGCGGTGGCACGATAGTGAGCGTGGCCTCGCAGGTGTTTAACCTCGCCTCCGCGGTCACGGATGGGCTCGATCTCGAGAGCTCCTACCAGTTCAACCTCAACAAATGGAATGTCCCGGGCAACTTTGCGATCCGCGGCCTGGCGACTAAGGTTTACAAGTTCATCGAAAATCCGGGCGTTCCAGGTCAGCCGACCCTGAGCCTCGCCGGCGCGTTGGGCCAATACAGCACCAGCACGACCTACAATGCCACCGGCGGCACCATTCCAACCTGGAAAACCTTTTACACCGAGGAATATAGCAACACCTGGGGCACTTTCTCGGTGATGCAGCGCTGGTTCAATGCGGGCACGTTCGCCAACAATTACATTGTGTGCCAGGCGCCGAACTGCCCGGTTCCGACCGTTGCGAATCCGACCATTAACTATAACCACATGCCTGGCGCGATTTATTGGGACGCCTATCTCAGCTACAACATTAGTGAGAGGGGTGAGGTTTACGGCAAGGTCAACAACATCGCCAACCTCGGGCCGCCGCCTTCCGGCGGTGGTGTCAACGGCACCATATATGATGTGATCGGCCGCATGTACTATGTGGGCCTGCGTTTCCACCTGTGAGGAAAATTCTAAGCACGCTCCTTGTTGGAATCGCTCTCGCGTGCGGCGGTAGCGCCGCAGCGCTGGCTGCTGAAGCCTCGTCGCTGCTGACTGGGACTTGGAACTTGAATTTGGCGAAATCCAAATTCGATCCGGGTCCGCCACCCAAGTCTGATTCGCGAACGTATGTGGAAAGCGCTCAGGGCGTAACGGTAACGGTCAATATCGTCACCGCGAGTGGCGCCACGATAGCCGAACATTCAACTTACGCTTACGACGGCAAGGACTACCCAATCACCGGCAATCCCAGGGAAGATGCGCTGTCGTTGAAGCGAGTCAACGCCCGGACCACGATCATCACGCAGAAGCTCTCGGGAAAGGCGGTGGGGACCGAGACGCGCGTCATCTCCGCTGACGGTAAGGTGATGACAATTTCGGCCAATGGGACCAATGCCAAAGGCGTGCCGTTCGAGCGAGTTGCGGTTTACGACAAACAGTAGGTCAGCATCTCAAGTGCCGCATGCCGGCGTGACGGCATCGAGGTAGAAGAGAACATCGAACGCCCTGCCGAATGCCAGATTGAGCACGATGCCCTCTTGCCCGAGCGGATGTTCTTGATTGAGCCAGCTCGCGACCGGGGCAGGCGCCGCACGAAGATCCAACACATATAAGGGCGCACCCACTTCACCGGCGAGTCCAGCAATCGACTCCGGTGGCACCTGTCTGAGCGTGTGCGTGGAATCACCGCAGCCTACGCTGCCCTTGCCGATCAGATTGCCGATAGTCAGGAGTCGGTCGCCCAGTCGACGGCTCAGATAGGTTCCCGCCACTTCTTGCGGGGATTGTGCAGCGCCAGCCGGCACCGGTAAGTTTGTTGCGATCGGCGCTTTGCTCAGGTGATAACGAGCTCCAAAGACGAGGATTTTCCCGCCAACACCTTCCTGCGTGATAATCCAATCGAGATTATCCGCCATGGCCCGGTCCTTTTCGTCGGCCGCTACTGACTCCCCCAGCGGTATCTGGCGTAGCCATTCGTCGGCTTGGCGCGCAGCTATCGCCGCTCGGTAAGCCCATTGATAATCACTGGCTGAGCTCGCAGCGGTATATTGAGCCTCTTTGCGCTCCAGCAGGGAGATCAGATCAGCGATTGCCGCGGTGAGGACATCGCGCTCGGATTGACTCAAGCGATCGTAGCCCGGACTGTCGGCGGCGCGGTGCGGATCAAAGCGGATATTCGTCAAGAAGGCATCGACGCGCGCGTGGATGCCCGCGGCCGACGCGCTATCCACTTTGACCAGATACTCAAGCGCCGCGGTTAGTGCCGTGTCCATGCCGCGATTGGCCCTGGGATCGCCGGGACTGCCAGGGACATCGAAGCCGTAGAAGTTGATTTTGTGAGTATGTCGCGGGTCGGCGTTGTAGTCTCTGATCCAGCGCACCAGCGCGTGGTTTTGCGGCAGTCGATCCCAGTTCCAACCGATCCCTTGAGCCACTACCGTGGGCAGATCGCCGGGGCCGCCGCGTACGTAATCGTGCACCGTACGGCCCTCGACGATGCCGGATTCGATTGCGATCGCAGTAAAGCCCTTCTCTTGGACCAGGTATTGGAGCAGTCGATTACGAAACTCGAGCGGCTCGGCTGCCAGGTGCGGGGCTTCGCTTAGCGCCACCACAGTCGCGTTGCCGATGATCTTCCCGAGCGGTCTGAGGTCTTGCCAAGAGGATCCAGGCGTGACCGTGGAGAGCGGCAGCGAGGCCTGCTTGGCCCATTTTACGAAGCCGCTCTCATCGGCTTGCGAGAAATTCTGCGCGTATGCGCCCGCGGCAAACGTTGCAATAAAAACGCAAGTGAAAGTTGCAGCATAGCGTGTCATAGGGATACCAAATAATATAAAGAAGACAGATAAGGATCTACACCGGAGTCGCCGATGCCTAAAGTACAAGCCGGCAGCGTCAAAATGAACTACGAGCAGCAAGGTAGCGGGGACCCTTTAGTTCTGATCCCTTATCTGGCTGCGGATCATGCCTGTTATGCCTTCCAGATTCCGGATTATTCGAAACACTTTACCTGCATCTCGGTGGATCTACGCGGCGCCGGGGAGTCGGACAAACCCGCCGGCACCCACTCGACGCAGATGTACGCGGACGACGTGGCTGCGCTCATGCAGACGCTCGGGATATCCAAGGCGCACATTTACGGCGTCTCC
>JBEKWD010000412.1:0-3082 GCA_049513435.1 Steroidobacteraceae bacterium
CGTCGATGCCGAGCGCGCAGCCAGTGCGCACGATGCAGCCACGGCCTTCTATTTCCTCGAGGTCAACACGCGCCTGCAGGTCGAGCACGGCGTGACCGAGGCAGTCACCGGCATCGATCTGGTGGAATGGATGCTGCGGCTGGCTGCAAACGAGATGCAGCCGCTGCAGGCTTATCGGCACGCACCACACGGCGTGGCAATAGAGGCGCGCCTGTATGCCGAGGACCCCGCGCGCAGCTTTCGTCCCTCGAGCGGCCTGCTCTCGGATGTGCAGCTTCCCCGCACGCTGCGAGTCGACAGCTGGATTGAAACCGGCACCGAGGTCTCCGCGCATTACGATCCGATGCTGGCCAAGCTGATCGCGCATGCCGACACGCGCGAGGCGGCGATACAGCGGCTGGATGAGGCGCTTGCCGGCAGCGCGATCTATGGCATCGAAACCAACCGCGAGTACCTGCGCATGCTGTTGCAGCAGCCGCAGTTTCGCAGCGCTGCGCTAACGACCCACTGGCTCGATGCTCTGCCATTCCAGTCGCAAACCATCGAGGTGCTGCAGCCGGGCACTCACACGAGCGTGCAGGACTGGCCCGGACGTCAGGGTCACTGGGACGTGGGCGTACCCCCGTCCGGACCGATGGACCCGCTGGCATTTCGGCTCGCGAATCGCCTGCTGAATAATTCCGAACACTGCCCGGCCCTGGAGCTCACCGTGGCCGGTCCGCAGCTGAAATTCGCCTGTGCTGCGCAAATCGCGCTGACCGGTGCTCGCATGCGCGCGCAGCTCAACGGTCAGCCGCTTGCCTGGTGGACCGCAGTGTCGGTGCCGGCCGGCAGCGTACTGCAGCTGGGCGCCATCGAGGGGCACGGACAGCGCGCCTACCTCGCGGTGCAGGGCGGCTTCGACGTGCCGGCGTACATGGGCAGTCGTGCGACTTTCACGCTGGGACAATTCGGTGGTCATGCCGGCCGGGCATTGCGCCGCGGCGACGTACTGCGCGTAGCCGCAGGCGCATCGATGGCGCCGAACCCGCAGTCGCTGCCCGATGTACTGCAGCCGCACTATGCCGAGCACTGGGACATCGCCGTGACTTACGGGCCGCAGGGCGCGCCGGACTTCTTTACGGACCGGGACATCGCAACATTCTTCAAGACCGACTGGCAGGTGCACTACAACTCGAGCCGCACCGGTACGCGCCTGATTGGCCCGAAGCCGCAGTGGGCGCGCCGCGATGGCGGCGAAGCGGGATTGCACCCCTCCAATATTCATGACAATGCCTACGCTATAGGCGCCATTGATTACACCGGTGACATGCCGGTAATCCTGGGGCCGGACGGTCCGAGTCTGGGCGGCTTTGTAAGCCCAGCGAGCATCGCACTGGCCGATCAGTGGAAGGTCGGGCAGCTTCGGCCGGGCAATACGCTGCGCTTTCATGCGATTAGCGCCGAGCAGGCGCGGCGCATGCTATTGCAGCAGGATGAGTCGATCCGCACGCTCAGCGGCGTCGGTCCACTCGCCAGGCGTAGCCGGCGTGGGTCGAGGCTGCAGGCTGTTCTGCTGCAAGTACCCGCCGCCGGATCGCGGCCGCAGATCTGTTATCGACAATCGGGCGAGGACAATCTGCTGATCGAGTACGGTGCGCCGACACTGGATCTCGCATTGCGATTTCGCGTACAGGCGCTGCTCGATACCCTGAGTGCCGCGCAGCTGCCGGGTGTCATCGATATGACGCCCGGCGTGCGCTCTCTGCAGGTACATTTCGATCCGCGAGTGTGCAGCCGCAGCCGCCTGCTCAAGTCGCTATTGCGGCAGGAGGAATCACTGCCGCCGATCGATGACATCGAGGTGGCAAGCCGCATCGTGCATCTGCCGTTGTCGTGGGACGATCCGGCGACGCAACTGGCCATCGAGCGCTACATGCAGTCGGTGCGCGCCGATGCGCCCTGGTGTCCGAGCAACATTGAGTTCATCCGCCGCATCAATGGTCTGGATTCGGTCGAGGATGTGCGCCGTATCGTGTTTGCGGCCAGCTATGTCGTCATGGGTCTGGGAGATGTCTACCTGGGCGCGCCGGTGGCCACACCGCTGGATCCGCGTCACCGGCTGGTCACCACCAAATATAACCCCGCGCGCACCTGGACGCCGGAAAACGCCGTGGGCATCGGCGGGGCGTATCTGTGCGTCTATGGAATGGAAGGTCCGGGCGGCTATCAGTTCGTGGGCCGCACCCTGCAGATGTGGAACCGCTACCGCCAGACCGAGGCGTTTCGCGACGGCAAGCGCTGGCTATTGCGCTTCTTCGATCAACTGCGCTTCCACTCGGTATCCGCCGGCGAACTGGAACGGTTACGCGTCGAGTTTCCCTACGGCAAAGCGCGCATCGATATCGAGCCAACGACGCTGCGACTGCGCGATTACCGCCGCTTTCTGCAGGATAATGCGGAGTCGATCAGCGCCTTCAAGGCACGGCAGCAGGCGGCCTTCGACGCCGAACGCGAGCGCTGGCGCGCCGAGCCGATAGAGCCCGACCCGCCTGCGAGTGCAACTGATGGCGGCGCGCTCGCGGCGGCGCTCGATGCGAGCGTCGAGGCGCCCGCGGGCTCGGTCGCGATCAGCTCGCCGGTCACCGGCAGCGTCTGGCAGCTCAAGACTGCCGCGGGCGAGCGCGTTGCGGCCGGGGATACGTTGCTGATCATCGAGGCAATGAAGATGGAGGTCGCGGTGAACGCTGAGCAGGCCGGTACGATCGTGGAGTTGCGCTGCCAGCGCGGCCAGGCGGTCGCAGCCGGTGAGACGCTGCTGTGGCTGCGGTTGGACGAGGAGCACAGCGCGTGAGCGCCTCCCAGTCGCATATTGATCGCAGTCTCGCGATTGCCGATCTGACCGGCGAGTATCGCGCGCGCCGCACGACACCGCTCGAGCTCATCGAGCTGCTGCTCGAGCGCATCGCTGCGCTGAGCGATCGTGGCATCTGGATCTCGCAGCTCACGCCAGAGCGCGTGCTCGAGCAGGCCCGCGCGCTATGCGAACGCGATCCTGCCTCGCTGCCGCTCTATGGGATCCCGTTTGCGATCAAGGACAATA
>JBEKWD010000413.1:0-3076 GCA_049513435.1 Steroidobacteraceae bacterium
ATGTCCGCTAGCGCCCACGCGCAACCCGGCACGAGGTCCGCCGGCTTCAGCACCACGCAATTGCCAAAGGCAAGAGCCGGGGCCGTCTTCCAGGCCGGGATTGCCATCGGGAAATTCCATGGTGTAATCAGTGTCACGACGCCGACGGGCTCCCGGGTGACTTCTACCTCGAAACCCGGACGCACCGATGCCACCTTGTCACCTGGGATTCGCAGCGCCTCACCCGCAAAGAACTTGAAGATATTGCCGGCGCGAGTCACCTCGCCTGTAGCCTCCGGCAGCGTCTTGCCTTCTTCGCGTGCCAGCAAATCGCCGAGCTCCGCGCGACGCGCGAGAATCTCGGAGCCGATTCGATCGAGCATGTCCGCACGCGCCTGTATGCCACTTTGCGACCAGGCGGGAAATGCGCCACGCGCAGCTTCGATTGCCTGGCGTGCCTGCTCGAGCGACGCATGGTGATATTCACCGATGACGTCGGATAGATCGGAAGGATTGACGTTGGGCGCCGCCGTGCCGGCAGTCCATTCCCCGCCGATCAGATTTGCATGCGATGTGCTCACGCGCGCGCCTCTTGCAGCCGTACCGCACCGCTGAGCAGGCCGCGTGCAACCAGGTTTTGCATCAGTGCGCGCGCACCAAAGACCCAGGGCGGTGCCAGGTCGCTTCGATTGACCCGGTTGACAAGGCAACCGAGCTTCTCCGAGCGTACGGTGACGATATCGCCGAGTTTGTGTGTGAAACCGGCGCCGGGGCGATCCCGATCCTGCGTCGGTGCGAACATGGTGCCGAGAAACAGCGCCACGCCATCCGGGTACTGGTGCGTGGCGCCCATGGCCGCCTCGACCAATTGCGTAACACTGCGACTGATCTGGCTCATGGAGCTCTCGCCCTTCATGACAAATCCATCCTCACCCTCCACGATCAGCTTCACCACCGCCGTCTCGACATCGCGCAGATTGAAGCTGGCATCGAACAGGCGCACGAGTGGGCCGATTGCGGCCGAAGCATTGTTGTCCTTGGCCTTGCCGAGTAGCAAGGCGCTTCGTCCTTCAAAATCGCGCAGATTCGTGTCGTTACCGAGCGTCGCACCCACGACAGAGCCCCGGCTCGACACCAGCACCACGACTTCCGGCTCGGAATTGTTCCAGACAGAATTCGGATGAAGTCCTATATCGGCACCAAAGCCCACTGCCGATAAAGGCTGCGCCTTGGTAAAGATCTCCGCATCAGGCCCGATTCCGACTTCCAGGTATTGCGACCAAAGCCCGCGCGCCTTGAGCGCCGTACGCAGGCGCTCGGAATCTGCCGAGCCAGGTTTGATGCGCGACAGATCGGCGCCGATATCCGCCATCAGAGACTGACGGATTGATTCCGCGGCAGATGGATCCCCGCGCGCCTGCTCTTCGACCACGCGCTCGAGCAGACTGTTTGCAAAGGTGACGCCGGCGGCCTTGATGGCCTGCAAATCCACGGGCGCGAGCAACCAGGGATGATTATCGCGATGCTGCAGCGGATCACTATTGGCCAACAGGGCCGTGAGCGTCCCCAGGTATTCACCACGGGCGCTGCGCGCGAAGCTCGCAGGATCCGTCATATCGAGCAGCTCGGAGATCGTCGCGACGGCGTGAGTGATGTCATAGACGCCGTCGGAGCGAAGCACGATTACGCTCGGACCCGCGAGCGAACCGGATTTAGCCGGTACCCAGGCGCGACCGACAAAACAGCCCTCGATGCCGTCAACCGGCTCGATCCAGCGATCCACCAGGCGCTGGCCCACTATGCCGACTCTGTCCATTTTTAGGCGCTCTTATGCCGGCAAGACCATGGTTTGCGCGAGCGCTGCGCGTACAAATTCGATGCCGGCTTTCATGAATCCAATATAGGCCAAATTCACATCTGACGCTACCCGGAGAGGGTGCAGCGTGAGTCAAGATGAACGTCAATGCCCTTGAACTGACCTGTCAGTTTGTCCACACTGTAATTCGTAACCACAACAACGCACAATTCGGTTGCCATGCCCGCTCGTCGCATCAGGATGTACCTCGCGCGCCGTCTGCCACCGGCAGTTGAGGCGGCGATGCAGCGTCGCTATGAGGTCAAACTCAATGAGTCTGATGTAGTGCTGACGGAGCAGCAGCTCATTGCGCAGGCGCACGGCTGTGAGTATCTGGTGGTCAGCGTGACTGAAAAGCTCACTGCGCAGGTGATGGACGGGCTCGCTCCGAGCTTACGGCTGATCGCAACCCACTCGGTTGGTTTCGAGCACATCGATCTTGACGCCGCACGAGCCCGCGGCATAGCAGTGCTGTACTCGCCCAATGTCCTGAGTGCGGCGTGCGCCGAGATTGCCCTCATGCTCATTCTGAATGCTGCGCGGCGCGGCCATGAGGCCGATACGCTGGTACGTTCCGGTCGTTGGATGGGATTTGCTCCGACGCAATTGCTCGGTCTCGGGCTGGTCGGGCGGCGTCTCGGCATTCTAGGGATGGGCCGCATCGGGCGCGAGGTAGCGGGCCGCGCCATTGGCTTTGGCATGGAAATTCATTACCACAACCGTCGTCGCCTTGCGCCCGCGGACGAAGGCGGCGCGACCTATCACGCCTCGGTCGATGAGCTGCTGGGCTACAGTGACGTGCTGTGCCTGTGTGTGCCGCATGACTCGCAAGTCGCGGGCCTGCTCGATTCCAGGCGCATCAGCCTGCTACCGCCGAACGCCATCGTGGTTAATATCGCCCGTGGCAGCGTCGTCGACGACGACGCTTTGATTGCAGCGCTTAAGTCCGGTCGTGTTTTTGCAGCGGGCCTTGATGTGTTCGCGAACGAGCCGGCCATCGATGCCCGCTATCGCCAGCTTCCGAACGTGTTTCTGACGCCACACATCGGCAGTGCGACCACGCAAACGCGTGACGCCATGGGTTTTCTGCTGCTGGAGGCAATGCAGGCTCTCGAAGAAGGGCGCACTCCAGGGAACTATTTCGGCGCAACGTCCCTATCTGAGAGCCAGAGGTAACTATGAGATTCGATCAAAAAACCGTTGTCGTGACCGGTGCGGGTGGTGGCTTTGGCGAAGGTATTG
>JBEKWD010000414.1:0-3076 GCA_049513435.1 Steroidobacteraceae bacterium
GAGAAAGGCGCCTTGGCGGCGCTGAACGACGGCTTCCATGCCGCCGCGACCTCTATAGCCCCATGCTGGACTGAATTGCCGCTAAAGAAGATCGCGTCACTGGACAGATAGCCCGTGAACGCCTTGAAATCCCGGTCCGCCATGGTTTTGGCGAACGCCCGCTCGGCGGCCATGACCTGCGCGGTCGGGCTCGCAAGCAGCGTCGCCGTCGTAACCGGCGTCGCTGGCGGTGCAGGGACGACTCGAGACTTGCTCGAACTCGCGCAGCCTGCCAGCAGGCAGGCGGCGATCAGGAGAGTTAGCGCGTTACTGCGTACCGTTGGCATTCTCTGCGTATGCATGCAGCATCGTGGGACGGCTATTGAACGATAGCCGCGTGTCCATTTGACCCGCGTGCCAGCTGGCGCGGTGCCAGCGGCTCGGCGGCACAAACACCACATCGCCCGGGTCGGCCGTGAGCAGACCCACGTCCTCGATCAGATAGTCGATTTTGCCTTCCAGGATGAACCAGAACTCATCATTGCCGATATGGAAATGGCCGCGATTGGTCTCGGGCGGGGTCGGTACGCCCATGCCGCGGATAATGTCGCTGAGCGTGTCGTCATCGTCGGCAAACAAATGCGACTTGTTAGGACCATTGGGGAATGCGGCAACATAATCTTTCATGAAGTCGATATAGGGTCGATTCGCATCGTTGTAGTTGTCGTGCGAGCCGTTGTAGCTGACTTTTATGTAGTGGTATCCCGGCGGATTGGGCGGCGCCTGGTCGCCGGTTGCTGCGGGAAAGGACGGCAGTTTGCCGGCGTGCGTGACCTCGAAGCGCAGCGAGGGCTCGTTGCCCACCGTCTCCATGCTGTAGGGTGTTCGGTAGGGCACCTGAACCAGGAAGCCTTTGGTGGCGACAAAGGGCTGCTGACCTTCAATATTGAAGCGGATCTGTCCGCCCCATACGACCCAGAGGGTGCGGTCATCGCCATAGAACTGCGTGCGGGTCTTCTCGCCTGGCGCCATCTGAATCCACCTGGCACTCCAGCGCTTGGTCTGCACGACATCGGCGCTCCAGCTCGCCTGGCCCTTGTGAGCCGCCAGCACCTCGGGCAGGCGTGTTACCGGCTTGTTCGGCCCGTAAGAAGGCAGAGCCTTGGGCTTCGGGGTCCAGGCATACCAAACGGGCGACTTTCCCGCCGGCACCGGAACTATCACGTTCTGCTGCGCGAGCGCTGGCAGCGCACACAAGGCGAGCAGCCCTGCGACGCTCGCGACCTTACCCCGTATACGCATGTGCAGTACCCCGCAATATATATATGACTGTGCAGGCGTCGAGCGCATCACTGCTTCGCGCCGGCGTTCTCGCCAAAATTATGAAAGAGGCCCGGACGGTTATTGAACGAAAGCCGCGTGTCCATCTGGCCCACGTGCCAGCTGGCGCGGTGCCAGCGGTAGGGCGGCACAAAGGCGACATCGCCCGCATCGGCTGTGACAACCCCGATGCCCTCGATCTGATAATCGATCTTGCCTTCCAGAATGAACCAGAACTCATCAACGTCGAGATGGAAATGGCCGAGATTGGTGGGCGGCGGCAGCGGAACGCCTTGGCCGCGGATGATGTTGACGAGCATATCGTCGTCATCAACCGTTAAACCATTCTTTGGCCCATGGGTTGGATCGGCAGCGACCACGTCCTTCAAGAAGTCCACGTACGGCCGATTCACACCCGTATAGGCGATGGGCTGAGTCGGTGAGCTGATCTTGATGTAGTGCACATCAGGCGTGTCGGCGGGCGCGGCAGAGTTGTCATCAGCCGGGAAGAGCGGCATACGACCGGCGTGCGTGACCTCATAGCGCAGCGACGGCTTATTGCCCACTGTCTCCATGCTGTAGGCGACGCGAGGCGGAGCCTGCACGATAAAACCTTTGCTCGCGACGAAGGGCTGCTGACCGGCGATCGTGAAGCGGATCTGGCCATCCCAGACGACCCAGACCGTGCGGTCATCGCCATAGAACTGCGTGCGCGTCTTCTCGCCCGGTGCCATCTGTATCCATTTGACGCTCCAGCGCTTCGTTTGCACGATATCGGCGTTCCAGCTCGCCTGGCCCTTATGTGCGGCGAGCACGTCGCTCAATCGTGTGATTGGCCGATTGGGGCCATACGAGCGAATGGTGTCAGGCTTAGGTGACCAGGCGAAAGCGACCGCAGGTTCGCTCGCCTGTTGCGCCAGCGCCGGTGGCGCCAGCATTGCCAATATTCCGGCCACGCTGCTAAGCGCAGCTATCCCCGCTATACGCATGTGCGCCCCCGATGATCCGAATACGACGGACTAACCGAATGAAGAGTTAATTTTTAAATCAATATGGGCTTCGCAAAGGAGCCGTTTCGGTTGCGGGCCGGCAAGACTCAAGCGCGTGCCGGTCCGCACGCCTTTAGGCCATTGCCTTGAGCTGACTTACGCCGGCGCGAATCTTCGCGATCTGCTCGTCGCTGAGCGCTACGTGCGGCGGCCGCGCGTAGGTCATGCGAGAGCCGCCCATCATCTGGTTCAGTGCTAATTTGACCGCGTTGTAGTTCGAGCCATAGCCATTGGCCTGCATCATCTGCGTGGCCGCAGTCAAGCGGGCCATCGGCTCGTTGACGTCCTTGCCGGCCCGATGCGCCGTGAAGATCGCCGCTACCAGCTTCGTGTAGACGTTGCCCGATCCCAGGATCACGCCATTGCCGTGGCTCAATGCCGCCAGCATGTTGTTGTCGGTCCCGGAAATGATGTTAAGCGTAGAGGGCACTGCACCGACGATGGCCTCATATTCCGCCGGATCGCCGTTCGAATCCTTGACTCCTACGAAGTTCGGATGCTGCGCCAGCGCCTTGAACACGGTGACGTCCACCGGCACGCCGGTGACTTTCGGAATGTGGTAATAGCGTACCGGGGTCTTCACTTCATCGAACACGAGCCGGAAATAGTCGATGACGCCTTCGCCTTGCGGATTCTTGTAATAGAACGGTGGCTGAATCAGTACGCTATCGGCGCCGTGATCGGCGGCGTGTCGCGAGAGCTCGATGGCTTCGTGATAGTTGGGCGTG
>JBEKWD010000415.1:0-3067 GCA_049513435.1 Steroidobacteraceae bacterium
TTCTCGGTGCTGAGCCTGGCGATTCTGTTTGGCAAGGCCGGTGTCCCGCTGCGGGCTGCCGGTGGTTTCAATTGGCCCGCATTTGTCACGCAATTGGCTTCGGCGGTGAGCTTCAATATCAGCTTGGCGCCGTATGTCTCGGACTATTCCCGTTACCTGCCGACCCGTACCGCGCGTGCTCGAATCATCCTGAATGTGTTTATTGGCTCGGCCCTCTCCGCCATCTGGCTGATCGCGCTCGGCGCCTGGCTGGCGACGCATTTGGGCAATGCCGAGGGCCTCATGGCACTGCGCCAGGCGGGGGAAATTGTGCAGCCTGCGCTGGGCTCAATCCTGGCGGTGATCTCTATCGCAGCGCTCGTGGCAAGCATAGGCATGAACGCTTACAGCGGCATGCTGACCGTCGTCACGACAGCGGACTCATTGCACCGAATTCACCCGAGCCGCGCCTGGCGGGTCCTGGTCCTGATCGCGCTCACGGCGCTTTGGATCGTGATCGCACTATCGGCGACGGGCAATGTGGTCACTTACGTGAACGGCTCGCTCCTGCTCATGCTGTATTTCCTGATGCCCTGGAGTGCAGTCAACCTGATCGACTATTTCTGGTTACGTCGCGGCCACTATTCGATCCCGGATCTGTTTTTACCCAACGGCATGTATGGCTCCTGGGGAGCCCGGGGACTGACCGCGTACGCCGTGGGCTTCGTGGCGAGCATTCCGTTTTTCGTGGTCCCCAACGTTTATACCGGAGCCCTCGCGGCGCGTCTTGGCGGTGTCGACATCGGCTGGTTGGTCAGCGCCGCGGCCGCGTCCGGCACGTACCTGCTGCTCAGTCTGCGCTTCAATGCAGCCGCTGAGGCCCGCACCATAGCCGCGAAGGCGCGAGCGCTCGACACAGCAGCGGTCGTGAGTGCCGCCTCCTGATAGGGTCGCTTCAGGCCACCAATGACGGGGCGAAGGCGCCGAACGCCGAGAGCACCGCGGCGCTCGTGCTGCGCGCGCCGGTCTGCAGATACTCCATGGCTGCGAGCGCGCTCTCATGTGCCGCAAGGCTCGAGCCGCCGACGCAATCCTCGACCACGCGGCAATAGTAATTGTGCTGATGAGCATCGACGAAGGTGTAATGGATACACACGTCGGTCAGGCCGCCGCACAGTACGAGGGTTTCGGCCTTGAGACCCTTCAACAGGATCTCGAGATCCGTGCCGAAAAACGCGGAGTAGCGCCGCTTGGGAATCAGGTAATCGCCAGGCCTGAAATCAACGTCCTCGGCGGCGATCTCGGTTGATTTCTGCCCCTCGATGCAATGCACGTCCTCCTCGCCATCGAGCTCCCGGCCAAAGTCGATCATGTCCGGACGATGAACCTCCTGCACGAAGATCACGGGAATATGGAACTTGCGCGCCGCAGCCACGAGCGCTCGAGCGCGCGTGACACGCTCACGCGCGCCATCCATGCGCGGGATACCCGCTTCCTGCAGGGGCAGATACATGTCGCGCTGAAAGTCGATCATCAACAGCGCCGGCCGTCCGACGATGAGCGGCTGCGGCCGCTTCGATGGGTTGCTCGATGTCACTGCAGCGTCTCCTGATAGGTTGCGCGTAAGATACCCTTGGGCCCGCCAATCGGGAATGAGCCTCGCTAACCCGCCTCAAGTTGCCGCCGCGCTCGCCGCTGGTCGAGTCGCTCGCCACGACAGCACGAGCGCGCTCAATATCAGCGCCGAGGCCAGCAGGTACGGCGCGCCCGGCACACCCCAACTCGCACGGGTGCCGATGAAAGTAGCAAACGTCTGCGTAAACAGCGTCGGGCCAATGAGGCTCGCCAGGCCGGTGAGGCTTGCCAGCGCACCCTGCAGACGGCCCTGCTCGGTGGCATCCACCAATCGCGTCATGATGGTTTGCATGGATGGTCCGGCAATTCCCCACAGAGCCAAGACCGGCACGCCGATCCAGAAAATCGGCCCGGTAGTCGCCAGACCATAGATGGCGAAGCCTGCCACTCCGCAGGTCAAACCCATCGCCACCGCCCGCCTTTCCTTGAGCCGCTTAACTACCGGCTTCACCAGCAGCGTCTGGACGAGCAGCGAGCAGATGCCCACGCCGGCCAGTAACATGCCGATTGCGCGGGTATCCCAGCCGAAGCGATAACGCATATACAGCACGCTGATGTTCGGCAGCACGGCGTGTGCGAGATTCAGCAGGAAGAAGCCGACGGCAAGACCAGAGAGCATCGGATGGGAGCGCAGCAATTTCAGAGCCCCCAGCGGATGGGCGGTCCTCCACGAAAAAGCCACACGCTGTTCCCTGGGCAGTGACTCGGGCAGTACGAAGAGTCCCCAGCACACGTTGGTCAAGGCCATGAAGGCCGAAGCCCAGAAGGGCAGTCGTGGCGAGATGGCGCCGAGCACACCACCGAGCGCCGGCCCGAGTACGAATCCGACCCCGAACGCGGCGCCGATTATGCCGAAGCTCGCGGCGCGTTGTTCCGGCGGTGTGACATCGGCGATATACGCACCGGCCGTGCTGAAGCTGGCCGCAGTAATGCCGGATATCACTCTGCCCACCAGCAGCCACCACAGATTCGGTGCCAGTGCCATGAGGATGAAATCCAGACCCAATCCGGCACACGAGATCAGGATCACAGGGCGTCGCCCGAAGTGATCCGAAAGCGAGCCCTGTATGGGTGAGAAGATGAACTGCATCAGCGCCCAGGCGGTGCCGAATACGCCGTACATTTCTGCGGCACGCGCGGCATTACCACCCATGAAGTTCTGGACCAGCACGGGCAGCACCGGGATGATCATGCCGAAGGCCAGCATGTCGATCAGCACGGTGATGAAGATGAAGCTCAGCGCGGCCTTACGGCCTGATGCAGCAAATACTCTCACGCCCGCAGTCTACTGTAGCCGGATGTCGGGCGAGAATCGGGCGCGCGCTTTAGCGCGTGAGAGCGAGCTTTTTCATCAGTGTCTGGGCGTCGAATGGCGCACGCAGTTTCACGTCGGTATTGTCAAAAAAGCAGTACACATCGCGTTTTCGCCGGCGAGGCGAACGATTCTGTATAA
>JBEKWD010000416.1:0-3788 GCA_049513435.1 Steroidobacteraceae bacterium
GAGGCAGCCCTATCCGCGCGAAATCGAAGGTCAGCCGATGAGCACATATATCGACTGGATGAAGTCGTGCTACTACGTCTCGATGACGGCCGCGCCCGCAATTTCGGTGCCCTGTGGATTCACGGCCGGCGCTCTTCCGGTAGGATTGCAGATAGTCGCGCGACATCGCAACGACTGGGGGCTGCTGCAAATGGCCTATGCATTTGAGCAGGCCGTGGCACACCAACGCAGGCCAAAACTATGAAACAGGCCAAGACTATGAAACACGCGAGCGCGCTGAGCGCAGTTAGCGGGCTGATTGGGCTGATCGGGCTGATTGCTCTACCTGCCATGGTGCAGGCCCAGAGCTCGCCTAGCTATTTTCCTGCTCCGGGCCAGTGGCAGCATAAACCGCCCGAAGAGCTCGGCTTCGATGCCGCTAAGTTGCGCGCGGCCATCGAATTTGCGCAGGCTCACGACAGTGGCTGGGACTTCGCGAAAGATCAGCAGCGCGTATTCGGCACCCCGCTCGGGCCCGTGCCGACGCAGCGGGCTGCCACGAACGGCGTCATCGTGCGCCACGGCTATATTGTCGCGCAGTTTGGCGACACCAAGGCGAACGATCCCGTCTACAGCATCGCCAAGAGTTTTCTGTCGACGCTCTGCAGCCTTGCCGTGGCGCGAGGCCTGATCAGGGATGTGAACGACCCGGTCGCGCAGTACATCCATGATGGCGGCTACGACTCTGCGCACAATGCGAAGATCACCTGGAAGAACCACCTGCAGCAGGAGAGCGAATGGGAAGGGGTTCTGTGGGGCAAGAATGCCGACTTCGTCGGCCACGAGCAGTACGGCGAAGGTGAGAACAAGCCTCGACCCATTCAGACGTACTACGAGTACAACGACGTACGCGTGAACCGCTTTTCGCTGTCGCTGTTGCGCCTGTTCGGCCAGCCGCTTCCCGACGTGCTCAGGAGCAACATCATGGACCCGATCGGCGCGACGCACGAGTGGCGCTGGATTGCCTATCCGAACGCTACGGTCGAAATTGGCGGGCGTCAGATTGGCTCGGTGCCCGGTGGCACGCGTTGGGGCGGCGGGCTCTGGATCAACTCGGAGGATCTGGCGCGATTCGGACTGCTGATCCTGAACCACGGCCGCTGGCAACGCCGGCAGCTGGTGTCCGAGCAGTGGCTCGCGCAGGCGGTCACGCCGAGTGCGCATGGCCCGGACTACGGCTATCTATGGTGGCTCAACACCAAACAGCAACAATGGCCCAGCGCGCCGGCCTCAAGTTTCGCGGCGGTCGGTAACGGTTCCAACATCGTCTGGATGGATCCGCAGCACGACCTCGTCATCGTCTATCGCTGGTATGACCATCAGGCGATGGACGGCCTGATCCAGAGGGTCGTGGCCGCCATCGCCCGATAGTTCACGCTAGCCGCGATCGTTCGCGGCTAGCCGTTGTCGCCGGCGTTACTGCCGCGGTACGGACCAGGGTCCGACCTCCGGCTTGATCTGTGTGTTCTTGAGCGGCCCGAGCTCATCCGTGACGCCGTGATCGATCGCGGAACCCTCGCTGCCGTTCTGGAAGCAAGTGAAGTCCGGCCGATCGCGCCATGCCCAAGGCCCGCACAATCTCTTGCCGGCCGCGATCGCCGCATCGTGCACCGCGTTGATGAGCCGCTCGTAGTCGGGCGTACCCATCTTGTAGCCCCCGAAGTTGCCCAGATCGCCACTGGCGGCGAACACCGCGGTCACGCCGGGTATCGCGGCGATCTCCTTGGCATGGTTCACGCCACCGACGGTCTCGATCATCTCGATCAGCACCAGGTTGTCATTGATCGTATTGCGGTAGCCACCGGGTACGCTGCCATAGAGCTCGAAGGCCTGCCCGCCACCAAGGCTGCGCTTGCCGAGCGGCGGAAAGAAAGCCCAGTCGCGCGCCGCGATGCCTTCCTCGACCGTGCGGATGGTCGGCACGACTACCACGAGCGCGCCCGCATCGGTCGCGTGCTGGATCTCGCGCTCATCGGTATAGGCCACGCGCACACCGGGTACGGCGCGCGCATACGGGCAGGCCCGCCACATGCGCGCCACGGCCTCCCAGTCACGCGCAGAATGCTGCATCTCGGTCCAGATGAAATCGTAGCCGGCATTCGCCATCGCGCAGTAGGTGGATGGATCGGTGCTGGAGAACACGGTGCCACCCGTGACCTTCTCACCGCGCATCATTTTGAGCTTTACGGGATTCCAGATTTTGGACCCCGCTGGGGCGCTGAAGTCCGGGCCGTACTTCCAGGTCGCCTCAGTGATTGGCCCCTGGTTGATGCCACCGGGCAGCGCCTTGCTGAATGCGCCGCTATCCTTGCCGGCGGGTGCAGCGAGCGGGAAATTCATCTTGCCCGCGGCAGGGTTGTACATGTAAGGGTCGGCGGACGGCGGCGGCGCCTGACCGATTGCCTCAATCCCAACCAATGTGAACGACGCGGCGAGTGCCACGGCAATTAATGGACGCTTCATTATTGATAACCTCTTATCGGAAGTCGGTTCGATCGCCCGCGGGACAGGCGCCAACGGCCCGGTGCTCTTGGAAGTGAGCGCGGCGTTGCGTACCCCCACGCAGATGTTTTGTAAGCGCTTGGATTGTGTGCCAGATAGCGCGCCAAATTCAACTTAAATTGACTGCGCGCTCATCTGACTGCGCGAGCCGCTAATAAGCGGAATAATAGGCTCGGATTTCAAAGCGGAGCTTGCTTCATGGTCGAGCCGCCTGCAGCCCCTGTGCATGAGCCGTGCGCACTGCGCGGCGATTATTCGCGCGCCGGCGCGGATTACACCGTGACGCAGGACTGGCGGGGATATAGCGCCGAGGAGCATGCGCTGTGGGCGCTCCTGTTTCGACGCCAGAGCGAGCTCATCGCGGGCTATGCGGCGCCGGAATTTCAACGCGGTGTGTTCGCGCTTGGCGCCTCAAGCAGCAGTATTCCGCGTTTCGAGGATACCAATCGAGTATTGGAAGAGCTGACCGGCTGGCAGATCGTGGCGGTACCCGGACTGATTCCCGAGCAGAACTTCTTCGATCACCTGGCTCATCGGCGCTTTCCGGTGACGGTCTGGATCCGTCGGCCCGAGGAAATCGATTACCTGGTCGAACCTGACATATTCCATGATTTCTTTGGTCATGTGCCATTGCTGACGAACCCGGTGTTCGCCCGATTCCTGCAGGCCTATGGCGAGGCCGGACCCAAGGCGCTCGCAAATCCAGGCGGCTTGCGCATGCTCTCGCGCCTGTACTGGTACATGGTCGAGTTCGGACTGATTCGCAACCGTGGGCGCCTGTGCGTGTACGGCGCGGGGATTCTGTCCTCCAAGGGTGAGACGGTCTACAGCATCGAAAGTCCGGTGCCCAAGCGCCTGCGTTTTGAGCTGTTGCGGGTCATGCGTACCGACTACCGCATTGACAGCTTTCAGCATACGTACTTCGTCCTGGAGAGCTTCGAGGAGTTATTCGAAGCCTGCTATCAGACCGACTTTGCGCCGATCTACGAACGCTATGCGGGCCTCGCACCTATAGCGCCCCAGGCGTTAGTGCCTGGTGACTTGCCGATATAGATCCGGCGTTCCAAAAAAGAAGGCGCATCGCCTTTTGATGGCCGCGATGCGCCCAATAACGCAGTTAGGAGCGTCTTGACGGATCGACAGGGAGG
The DNA here is from genome assembly GCA_049513435.1 of Steroidobacteraceae bacterium. Taxonomy (GTDB): domain Bacteria; phylum Pseudomonadota; class Gammaproteobacteria; order Steroidobacterales; family Steroidobacteraceae; genus FEN-1191. The sequence goes on from JBEKWD010000416.1 coordinate 3,690, forward strand.
GATAACCGTCAAATTGCCGCTCTCTGCGGGCCAGCGGCTAGTATCGATCACTGCGTAGATCAGGCAAACCCCAGGCGGTGACGGTTGGGGGCGCAGTTC
>JBEKWD010000417.1:0-3055 GCA_049513435.1 Steroidobacteraceae bacterium
TCCAAGGCTGCATGATGAGGAGGCCATACAGCCTGTCCGGCATTGTCTGGGTTGCGGCGCTTGTTCCGGCAGGCACGCCCCCGGAGACGACGACTGCCGAGCTGGCCCAGACCAAGGACATTTCGAAGACGTCAACCATCTGGCACTGGACCAGGGCGGGACCCCCGTAGGCCGGGTGCGCGAGCGGGAAGGGCTCGGACAGGCTATCGACCCCGCTCACCAGGAATTGCGCGCCCAAAAAGGGCCCGCTGTTCTGAGACTGCCGCGTCTGGAGTGGCCCGAGCGTTGGGTCGTTACCACCCGACGTCCCGCTGCCGAAGGCCGTAGGCTGCGCGTCGAGCACGGGCGGCGGCTGCGGCACTGCAGCGGCGTTTCCCACACCGGGCACGAACATCGGCGCGGGCGGGCCGTTGGCGATGGGGAACGACGACGTAGCTGCCGTGGGATTTGCGAGCGGCAACCACGTGAAATAGTGCTGCCCCGGCGCGGTGCCGTAGGTTCCAAATTCGTTCTCGCCCTCCTCATTTTGTGCCCAGCCGGCGAATACGAACTCGGTTCCGCGGAGCCCGCTCTCGCCGCCACCGACGAAGGTCACGATAGCCTGGAGGCTGACCGCCGCCAGGCGAGGATCATCCAAGTCGTTGCTCCCGGTGATGATATTGACCCCAGTGCTCCCGGCGACGATGTCGAGGTTCAGGGGATTGGCAGTACTACCATCATTGCTCCCGCTTAGTAGCTGCGCCTCGACTACGATCAGCGGGAACGCCATGCCGGTTTCGTTGTTGTCCCTAATCCCGTTGCCATTTGTATCGATAAACGCGAGAACCTGAAAGCTGCCGCATTGGTTCAGGGCGACCGTCGCGACGCCGGAGCCTAGTGGCGCTACGCTGGGTATATTTTGTTGGCAAGTCGCGCCGCTGGTGTCGTCGGGCGCCCGCACGATGCGGAATGTGATCGTCACGTCTGGGTCCGTGGCCGCAGGCGTGGTTGTAGCGCTCACCACGATGGTCGGCGTGCTGTTCTCGATGAACACCAGTGGCGTTACGGTCGTGAGCCACGCTGTGTCGCTCGAGTTGGGCCATTGCAAGGGGCCCATCAGGACCTGAGGCGAGAGGCAGGGGATCTGCGGCGGCTGGGGTGGCTGCGTTGAGAAGCACGCCGTCTGCGGCGGAGGGTTGGTTTGGGTCGGAGGCGCGCTGCCGACGCTCGCAGCCGCCGTCACGGTGAGCTGGGAGAAACTCACGATGATGAGGCGGGTTTGCGCCGTTGCCTGGTTACTTGCGCTGTCCGTGACCGTGACCTGCAAGGTAGCCTTGCCGCCCTTGACGCCTTGTATGGTCGCGGTGCAGGTGGCCTGTGGATTGCAATTCGGACCCTGAGAAATTGTGGCGACTGTCGGATCGTCGCCTGCTTGCGTCGAAATGAGGGACCACGCGTACGAATAGCCGGGGCTCCCGCCTGAAGCGCTTGCGGTCACCGAAAACTGGCTGCCGGAACCGGCAACCACCTTTGTTGGGCTGGTCGTGACAGTTGGCGGCGCCGGCCCCGGCTCATAGCACAAATACGCCGAAGCGTTGGCATAGATCGGCCCGTCGTCATAGTCAAAGTCGATGTACGCCATCGCGACGTTGTACAACGTTCGGACGCCTACCTACTGCTTCGCCTCGACTAGCGCGCGAAGCTCGACTGCCATTGCTCGAAAATCAGGCTGGATCCGCGCATCGCTGGCAAGCTCCGCAGCCTTCTGCGCGAACTGTCTCGCTAGCTCCGGCGGCAAGGCCCGCACTGCCGCACGCGCCGGATCAGAAGCCGCCATCGAGTGTACCCGCTGAAGCAGTAGGTTTTGCGCCGATGTCAGAGGGCGGAGGCCCGCCCTCTTTTTTGGCTCGACCAAGAAATAGCGGGCCGCAAGGTTAGCGAATAGAGAAGCCAGATTCCTGTGCTGGCTCTGCAGGGCGAGAGCCGTGTCGATGCTGAGTACGTCGAGAAGCGCACCCTGTGCGCTGTCGGAGAAGGCCGATGCCGGAGCGTTCTCCAACGCGCTTTGCAGTTCGGAGGTTTCGGAATCCGAGCCGGAAACCAAGAGCGAGCTGATGTACTGGGCAAGCGTCTGGCAGTGTGGCTTTGGAGAGGCCGTGACCGCGGCTGCGATCGCCTGCGCCCGGGCGGCCAGGGGCAGCCGCAAGGTGTCCAATATTAAGGCCACGTCGCCTACGGGATCGTCTTCCCCCGTTAGCGGTATAATGTCGCGAGGCGAGGCGAGCATTGCGGCGAGGCCCCCTTCCTTCGAATCTGCGAAGATCAGAAACTGCTGGCCAGACCGAAGCTGATAGGCATCCCATTGCTATAGCTCCGGTTCGCTCATAGGCCGGTCATACCGGCGGAGATGCGCCTCAAAGGCCTGAAGCTCCGGGCCCTTCCCGGGGACGTCTTTCAGTATTCTCGTAACGTGCGCGCGAATGTTGTCCGCACCCGATACCGGAGTGAGGACCTGATCCACGGCGTCGATTTCCACTACGAAGATAGAAGCCGACTTCCAGAGGGGCTTGAGGCACTGAGGGCATTCCTGCGCGCCGGCCGGGAAAACGAGGCAAGCGGCAAAGACGCCTACATATACGGTCGATAGAGTGGTGCGGATCATGGTTATCTCCTAATTGCGGGCGTCGAAAGTGAAGAGGATAATTGTGGTCGGGCCCAACATTACCGTTGTCACCGCTGTCGACGGCAGCGCTACCACAGGACTGTGGATCACGGATTGGCCAAGGCCTCCCGCCGAGGCGGTCACCGTGCCGTTCTGGTTGGCATCCACGCTCAGCGTACCGCTCGCGCTCCACGGCTGTTCAAGAATCACCCCATACCTGTGATCGAAGGCGTCTCCAGTGGGCCCGCTATTGCCGCTGACGTTCGACCACAGGACCAGGCTGTCGGTAAAGCCGTAGCCGGCCTGTATGCTCGTGAGCTCGCTCTGAGGGTATGCTATGTCGACGATTGGAAGGGAGATCCTGGGACCATCGACAGCCTCATATGTGTTCCCCTGTCCAAGACCCGAGGAGAG
>JBEKWD010000418.1:0-3054 GCA_049513435.1 Steroidobacteraceae bacterium
AGGCTGATTGCACGCGCTTATGAGCAACGCTTCGGATTGAAGATCCCGCAATGGCGACTCATTGCCGTGCTGGCCGATGAGGGTCCGCTCACGCCCCAGGCCCTGTGCGGACGCACGCTCATGGATAAGGTCACCGTCATGCGCGCCGCGCAGCGGCTGCTGCAGCGCCGATTACTGCGCCGGCTGCCCAACCGGCAAGACAGACGCTCGCACCGGCTCGCGCTGACCCGCTCGGGAGCTCGGCTGTACCAACAGATCGTACCCCTCGCGCTGGCCTGCGAGGCGCACTTACTGCGCGGGGTGGCCCGCGCCGAGGTGGCGCGGCTCGATCGGCTGCTGCGCAAGCTCGAGCGCAGCGCGAGTGCGATAGACTTTTTCCCTTAACTTACATAGCCTTGCGCGGACTGGACAGTCTGGCATTAATTATCTTTAATCTTTCGCACAGGACGCATTAACGGGGACGCGCTTAAGGTGTAGGAATGCCAAGACTATATCGATGCGCCATGCGTTGGCGAGCGGGTTACTGTGCTCTGTCGTCCCTGGCCTTAAGCGCCTGTTACGTGGGTCCTGCCTATCACCACCCCGACGTGCCGATGCCGGCGGCCTGGGTCACAGCCGACGTCGACGCGCAAGCCGAGGCACCGCAGAGCGACTGGTGGCGCAGCTTCGGCTCCGCGCAGCTCAATGACTACATCAGCCGCGCCCAGGCCGCCAACGATGACATCGCCGCGGCCATGGCGCGCATACGAGAGGCCGACGCGCAGGCGCGCATCGCGGGCGCTGCGCTGCTGCCCACCATCGTGGGCAACGCCGGCCCGAGCCGCCAGGTTCAATCAGCGGCCCCTGCGGGAACCACCTCATCCCCCTACAATCTCTATACCGTAGGCCTTGCCGCGAGCTATCAGGTCGATTTCTGGGGCGCCAACCGTGCGGCCCACAATGCGGCGCTGGCGACCGCACAGGCCAGCCGCTTTGATCGCGAGACCGTGGCTCTCACGGTCATGACCAGTGTGGCGTTGAGCTATTTCGAGGTGCTCGAGTATCGCGATCGACTACAGGTCGCGCGTCAGAACCGCGAGAATGCACAGACCATTCTCACGGATCTCGAATTCGAGGCGCAGGTCGGCACGGCGACCGCGCTGGACGTCGCCCAGCAGGCTACGACGGTGGCGACCGTCAATGCGGAGATCCCGCCGCTGCAGGAACAACTGCAGCAGAGCAGCGATGCACTCGCGATCCTGATCGGTGCCGACCCTGAGCAGATACAGATCAGCGAGGGTGGCCTCGATGCGCTCACCACGCCCGCCGTCACGGCGGGCCTGCCCTCGCAATTGCTCGCCCGCCGGCCTGACGTGGCCGAGGCCGAAGCGGACTTGCGATCCGCCAATGCCAATATCGGCGTCGCGCGCGCGGCCTTTTTTCCGACCCTCAATCTGACCGCGAGCGGGGGCTATGCGAGCACTGCGCTGAGCACCTTGATTTCTCCGGTCGATCGGGTCTTTGCCGTGTCCGGTGCGCTCGCGCAGACCATTTTTGATAACGGCGCGCACAGTGGGCAATACCAATACAGCCGGGCGCGTTATGACGAATTGCTATCGGATTATCACAAGACCGTATTGACCGCTCTGGGCAACGTCGAGGACGCACTCGTGGCTGTACAGCGCGCCGCGGAGGCACAACTGCGCCTGGAGGATGCCTCGGAGAAGGCGCAGCGCGCCTTCGAATTCGCGCAGCTGCAATTTCAGGGCGGCACGACTAATGTATTGACCATGCTCAGTGTGGAACAGGCTTTGTTTACCGCGCAGGACGCCCTGGTGCAGGGAAAGTTTGCGCATATGCAGGCGCTCATTGATCTGTACCAGGCGCTGGGCGGGGGATGGCATCAGGAGCAGTCACAGTGAGGTCAATATTTTACGCTTGGCGTGGATCGCCCACGCGCCGCCTGATTCTCACGTCGGTGGGGATTCTCGTGCTAGTCGCAGCGGTGCTCTGGCAACGGCATGCGCCGGCGACGGCCGCCAGTGCCAAGCCCGTGACGAGCGCGGTGCCGGTGGAGATCGGCGTGGTCGAGCGCAGCAGCGTGCCCCTCTATCTGGAGGGCCTCGGCAATGTGCAGGCGCTGTTCACGGCGAACATCACCGCGCGGCTTGACGGAGAATTGCAGAGCGTCGCCTTCACCGAAGGCCAGATGGTCAAGAAGGGTCAGCTGCTGGCACAGATCGATCCGCGACCCGCGCAGGCCGCGCTCGATCAAGCCGTCGCGCAACAGGCCAAGGATCAAGGCCAGCTCGATGCAGCCCAGCGTGATCTGGACCGATACGTGAAACTCGCGCCGCAAAATCTCACCAGTCAGCAGACGCTCGACGCGGAGCGCGGGATGGTCGTGTCATTGAAGGCGCAGGTCAAGATCGATGCGGCGTTGATCGACAATGCGCGCACGCAGCTCGATTACACCCATATCACCTCGCCGATCACTGGCCGTACGGGCATTCGTAAAGTCGATCCCGGCAACAACGTGCACGCCGCCGATACCGGCGGCATCGTCGTGGTCACGCAGATGCAGCCGATAGCGATCGTGTTCACGCTGCCCGAGGACGATTTGCCTGACGTCAGCGGTGCGCTGAACGCGGGCAAGGTCGCCGTTACGGCGCTCTCGCGCGACAATCATACGGAACTCGACACCGGCACATTGAGCCTCATCGATAACGAGATCGATCCGAATACCGGGACCATGAAGCTCAAGGCGACCTTTCCCAACAATCACGATACCCTCTGGCCCGGGCAGTTCGTGAACGTGCGCGTGCTGGTGCAGCAGCAGCAGAACGTGCTCACCGTGCCGTCCGCGGCAGTTCAGCATGGACCCAACGGCGTATTCACTTACGTCGTGAAGCCGGACTCGACGGTTGAAATGCGTCCGCTGCAGACGGGCACCGAGAGTGAGGGCCGCGTCATCGTGACCGGCGGGGTCGCCGCCGGTGAGCACGTGGTTACGAGTAACCAATACCGCCTGGAGCCCGGGGCGCATGTGCGTACGCTCACCGCGGCGACACCGAG
>JBEKWD010000419.1:0-3040 GCA_049513435.1 Steroidobacteraceae bacterium
GTTCGATATCGGCGCGAGCTCGCTCAAGCTCATTGCGATCCACGAGCGCATCGACCGGACCTGGCCCGGACTGGTCGATGTGACCGACATTTTCGAGCACCCGAGCGTCATGGCGCTCAGTGCGTTCATCGAGGCCAGGATCGCGACGCGGCCTTAGAACGCCAGACACGACATTTGCGGCGCGCGCCGCTAGAATTCGGGCGCACGATGAACGAGCATAACAGTGGCATGTACGACACCGATGTACTCGTGATCGGCGGCGGACCGGCCGGTTCCACCGCCGCCACCTTGCTGACGCAGCGCGGCTATCGCGTCGCTCTGTTCGAGAAGGATCGCCATCCGCGCTTTCACATCGGCGAATCGCTGCTGCCTGCCAACCTGCCCCTGCTCGAGCGTCTCGGTGTGGCCGAGCAGGTTCGGGCGATCGGCATGCGCAAATGGGGCGCTGAGTTCGTGTCACATTGGGACGGCCGGCGCCAGGATTTCCGCTTCGCCGAGGCCTGGAACAAATCCCTGCCGATGGCCTACCAGGTACGCCGCTCGGTGTTCGACGAGATCCTGATCCGCCGCGCCGCACAGGTTGGGGCCGAAGTCATCGAAGGCGCGCGCGTGCGCGAGGTCGAGATCGCCGGCGACACGTTGCCGGACGGCGCGCCGAGCGAGATGCCGGTGCGCGCACAAGTGCAATACGAGGATGGGCGCGTACAGTCGTGGCAGGCGCGTTTTCTGGTCGATGCCTCCGGGCGCGACACCTTTCTAGCCAATCGCCTGCAGGTCAAACGCCGCGACCCCAAGCACAACAGCGCGGCTATCTTCGGTCATTTCAGCGGCGCGCAGCGCTACGCCGGCGAGCGCGAGGGGCACATTTCGATCTACTGGTTCGATCACGGCTGGTTCTGGTTCATCCCGCTCAGCGACGGCGCCACCAGCGTCGGGGCCGTGGTCTGGCCCTACTACCTCAAGAGCCGCAGGGTACCGGTACGGGATTTCCTGCTCGCGACCATTGCGCTGTGTCCGCCGCTGGCGCAGCGGCTCAGCGGCGCACAGTTGATCAACGAAGTACAGGCGACCGGCAACTACTCGTACCACTGCACGCGTTCACACGGTGCGCGCTACCTGCTGCTCGGCGATGCCTATGCGTTCATCGATCCGATGTTCTCCTCGGGCGTGATGCTGGCCATGCACAGCGCCTTTGCCGGGGCCGAGACGGTCGATAGGTGCCTGCGCGAGCCCGCGCGCGCGGCGGCCGCGCTGCGCACCTTCGATGAAATAATGCGTCGTGGACCGCGCGAGTACTCCTGGTTCATTTATCGCGTGACCTCCCCGACGATGCGCGAGATGTTTCTCGGGCCGCGCAATATCTGGCGCGTCAAGGAGGCCCTGCTGTCGCTGCTGGCCGGCGATATCTTCGGTGCAACGCCGATCTGGACCTCGTTGCGCGCTTTCAAATGGTTGTACCGACTCATATCGCTGCGCCATCCGGGCCGCAGCGCGCACGCCTGGAGGCGCCGGCGCGTGAATATTCAGCCCGCAGATCCGGGACCGCTCCCCGCCAGCTGATGGGCTCCGCCGCCAAGCTGCAGATCGAGTTTCAGCGCCTCGCCCAAATTCGCCAATATCCCGCGACTTGGTGGCGCGACGTGCTCGCGCTGGTGCAATTCGAGCTCGATGCGCCGCTGCTGCTGTCGCCCGAGGTACCCACCGCGCGCGTGATGCTGCCCGTGCTCAACGGCGACGATGTCACGGTTGAAGTCTGGCGCCTCGAGGGTCCGATGAGCTCGGGCCAGCACGGCCGGGTGCACTACCGGCGCAACGCCCGGCTACTGTTTGCCAGCGTTAGCGTTGCGGAAGCGCAGTTCAATGACAAGCACGGGGCTTCGAGCGCCGGTGCGCTGCGCGAGGCGACGCAGACCGCCTATCGAGAGCTGTTTGCCACACTCTCGTCGCAGGGCTTTGAGCACCCGCTGCGCATCTGGAATTATCTGCCGCAGATCAATGGCGAAAACGCCGGCGGCGAGCGCTATTGGGAGTTCAACGGCGCGCGCCAGGCGGCGCTCGTCGGCGTCGGGCGCGAGACTGCGGGCAACGTGCCGGCCGCCAGCGCGCTCGGGGCCAATGGCGCGAGCCCGCTTACGATCTACTGCGTCGCCAGCGCCAGCGCGCCGATTGCGCTCGAGAACCCCCGCCAGCGCAGCGCCTGGAACTACCCGGTGCAGTACGGACCCAAGAGCCCGATATTTGCGCGCGCCTGCATCGAGAGCGATCCGGCGCAGACGCTGTTCATCTCAGGCACCGCCAGCATCGTCGGTCACGAGACCGCTCACGCCGGCGACGTGCGCGCCCAGACTATCGAGACGCTGCGCAACGTGCGCGCGGTGCTCGCCGCGGCCAATGCACGCGTAGGTGCGCAGCGCTACGCGCTCGAGCAGCTAAGCTACAAGGTCTATGTGCGCCGGCCCGAGGACCTGGCGACGATCGAGGCCGAGCTGCGGCCCGCTATCGGCCCTGCCGCCCCGGTGCTGTACCTGAACGCCGATATCTGCCGACGCGAACTGCTGGTCGAGCTCGAAGCGGTCGGCACCTGAACATTGTCGCTCCCTGCCGGCGAGCCACGGCGCGCCGGATCGCGTGGCTGGTCGGCCTGTGGTTTACGGCGTGCGCATGGCCGGGGCTCGCGCGCGCTGCCGAGGAGCCGCTCTGGGAGTTCGGCCTCGGCGCGGGGCTACTGGTGTTCAACGACTACCGCGGCTCGAGCTCGACGCACGCCTATCCGCTGCCCGTGCCGTATGTGATCTATCGCGGCAGCTTCCTGCGCTCGGACCGCGACGGCGTACACGGCCTGCTCTTCAATCGCCGCTACCTGGAGCTCGAGCTCAGTGTCAACGCCACCGCGCCGGTCTTCAGCAGCAGCAGCGGCATACGCGCCGGCATGCCCACGCTCGCGCCCACGATCGAGATGGGCCCCGCGTTGCAGTGGCATATCTGGCGAGACCAGAGCGAGCGGCTGCGGCTCGACCTGCGCCTGCCGGTGCGCGAGGCC
>JBEKWD010000420.1:0-3037 GCA_049513435.1 Steroidobacteraceae bacterium
TCTATATCACAACATTATTTTATAGATCAAATTAGGTCTCTATGCTCTAATGTGTGGCTAAATTAGCCCTATTGAGTCTGTAAATGGAAACATCACGAACCGCCGCGGAATGGGAGCAACTGCTGGGGGCGCACCTGCGCGAGCTGCGCCTGCTCAAGAACCTCGATCAGCAGTCGCTGGCTGAGCGCGCTGGCGTGTCACTCAACGCCATCAAGCACCTGGAAGGAGGCAAGGGTGCACGTGTGCACTCGCTGATCAAAGTCCTTCGAGCCCTCGAGCGCGTCGACTGGCTCGAGGCCCTGGCACCGACCGTGTCCATCAGTCCGATGCAGATGCTCCGGCGAGCTAGCCGCGAACCCAGGCGTGCGCGCCGCAGAGCCCGCGCGCCTGTTTAAGCCCGTATACATCGTCGAGGTTCGCGCCTGGGATCAGCTCGTAGGTGCCGTCGCGCTCGATCCGCGCCTGAATTACCACGCATTCGAATATGCCCCGGCAATTATTAAAGCCGGCATCGAGCTCGCACCGCTGACGATGCCATTGGCCGAGGCCCAGCAGCCATTTATCTTTCCTGATCTGCCCGAATCCACTTTCAAGCGCCTGCCGCCGATGCTAGCCGACTCACTGCCGGATGATTTTGGCAACGCGCTGGTCAATGCGTGGATGGCCAACCAGGGTGTGGCGATCAGCGACATCACGGCGCTGGATCGGCTCGCCTACATGGGCAAGCGCGGCCTCGGTGCGCTCGAATTTCACCCGATACGCGGTCCAACGAGCCGGCGCGCAAGCGCTATCGAATTAGCCGAGCTCGTGGAGAGCGCGCGGCTCGCCGTGCATGGCGAACTCGACAGCGATCCGCATACTCTTGCCGCGCTCAAGCAGCTCATCTACGTAGGCACATCCGCAGGCGGCGCGCGCGCGAAGGCGACCATTGCCTGGAATCCGCAGACGAATGAGATTCGCGCCGGGCAATTCGATGTCGATCCGGGCTTCGAGCACTGGCTGTTGAAGCTCGATGGCGTGGGCAAGGACAGCGAGCTCGGCGAGCCACAGGGGTATGGACGCATTGAATATGCCTACTACCTGATGGCAACGCAGGCGGGCATCAGCATGTCGGCATGCCGTCTGCTCGAGGAGGGCGGCCGTGCGCATTTCATGACCAGACGCTTCGATCGCGAGGGCAACAGCAAGCTGCACACGCAAACACTGTGCGGCATCGCGCAGCTCGACTACCGCGCCAAAGGAGTGCACGACTACAGCCAGTATCTGGGCGTGATGCGGCAATTGGGAATGGCGCCGGAGGCCTTCGATCAGGCGTTTCGTCGCATTGCCTTCAACGTGATGGCCACGAACTGCGACGATCACACCAAGAACATCTCCTTCATTCTGCATGGGCAGAAGGATTGGCAGCTCGCACCCGCTTACGATCTGCTCTATGCGTACAATCCGAAGGGGCAATGGACGTATCAGCATCTGATGTCGGTGAACGGCAAGTTCAATCAGATTCAGCGCGAGGACCTGCTGGTGCTGGCCGACCGCTTCCAGATCGGGGCGGCGCCGAAATTGCTCGCGCAGGTCAGGCGTGCGGTCGAGGCATGGCCGCAGTTCGCAGCAACCGCGCAGGTATCGCAGCAGACCACCGATCGCATACGCGATCACCACGAGTTGCTGTGAGGCAGTTGCTGTGAGGCAGTTGCTGTGAGGGAGCCGCTGAGAGGGCCTTTGTCGTCGCTGTGTGAGCTCAGCGCCGTCGAAATGGCGCGCCTGATCCGCGCGGGCGAGCTCTCGGCTGTCGAGCTGACCGCGGCGCATCTGGAGCGCATCGGGCGGATCAACCCAAAGCTCAATGCGATCGTGACTCTGGTGCCCGAACAGGCCATGGCCGCCGCGCGTGCCGCTGATCAGGCACGCGCACGCGGCCATTCCTTGGGTCTGCTGCACGGCCTGCCTGTCGTGCACAAAGACCTGCAGCCCACCAAGGGCATTCGCACGACCTTCGGCTCACCGATCTACCGCGACTTCGTTCCGGACGCCGACGCACTGCTCGTGGAGCGTGCCCGCAGCGCCGGGGCCATTTTGCTGGGCAAGAGCAACACGCCGGAGTTTGGCGCGGGCTCGCAGACGTTCAATACAGTGTTCGGGGCGACATTGAATCCATGGGACACGAGCAAAACCTGCGGCGGCAGCAGCGGCGGCGCCGCGGTCGCGCTGGCCACCGGCATGACGGCGCTGGCCGATGGCAGCGATCTGGGCGGCAGCCTGCGCAACCCGGCCGCGTTCTGCGGCGTCGTGGGGCTGCGAACTTCCCCGGGCCGCGTGCCCGCGTGGCCGGTATCGACAGCTTGGTCGCCGTTGAGCGTCGAGGGACCGATGGGCCGCACGGTGGCAGATCTCGCGCTGTATCTAGCAGCGATTGCAGGACCGGATGCGCGCGCGCCGCTCTCGATCAGCGAGCCGGGCGCGCGATTCGCTCAGCCGCTCGGGCGGGACTTGCGGGGCGTGCGGATTGCCTGGTGGTCGAATCTCGACGGCATCGCCTTTGAGAGCGAAGTGCGCACGATCGTCAATGCGCAGCGCGGCGTATTCGAGGCGCTGGGCTGCATCGTCGAGGAGGCCGAGCCGGACTGGAGCGGCGTTGATTCGAGCTTTCGCACTTTGCGCCAGTTGGAGCGACTGATTCAACTGCAGGCGCTGCGCAAGGCACATCCGGCCGCCATCAAAGACACGATACTGGCGGAGCTGGATGCCGCCGAACGCCTGAGCGCTCAAGAGATTGGCGCCGCGCTCCAGCGGCAAACCGAGATCTACGAGCGCATGCGCTGCTTCATGCAGCGCTACGAATACTTCGTGCTGCCCGTCACGCAGGTATTGCCATTCGACGTGAGACAGCCCTATCCGCGCGAAATCGAAGGTCAGCCGATGAGCACGTATATCGACTGGATGAAGTCGTGCTACTACATATCGATGACGGCCGCGCCCGCAATTTCCGTGCCCTGTGGATTCACGGCCAGCGCTCTTCCGGTAGGATTGCAGATAGTGG
>JBEKWD010000421.1:0-3021 GCA_049513435.1 Steroidobacteraceae bacterium
GCGCACCTCGATGTTGTGGAGGCTAAACGCGAGGACTGGACGCGGGATCCGTTCACCCTTGATGAGGAGAATGGCTCCTTTTATGCCCGCGGCGCAATGGACGATAAGGCTGAAGCGGCGATTTGGGTCGATCTGTTGATCCGCTACCGAGCAGAGAACTATCGGCCGTCGCGCACGCTCAAGATTGCGCTCACTTGCGGCGAAGAGACAGCTGCAGCGTTCAACGGCGCTGAGTGGCTCACACAAAATCGCCGCGACCTCATCGATGCCGCCTTCGCGCTCAACGAAGGCGCCTGGGGAGAACTCGATGCGAGCGGGCACCGCGTCTCCCACGACGTTGAGGCCGGCGAGAAGAGCTATCAGGACTATCGACTTGAAGTGACTAACCCAGGCGGACACAGCTCGCGGCCGGTCAAGGACAACGCAATCTATCACCTGGCGGCTGCGCTTACTAAGATAAGTGCCTACGAGTTTCCCGTGCAGTTCAACGACGTTAACCGGGCCTACTTTGTTGGCATGGCGAAGATACAAGCTGCCAAGGGCGAAACCGCAGTGGCGGACGCCATGACCGCGTTCCTGCGGGACCCGAGCGATGCGCGTGCAATCGCCGTCGTCACCGGTAGCGACCCGAGTTGGAACGCGACGCTGCGCACGACTTGCGTCGCCACGATGCTCGACGCCGGCCATGCGCCAAACGCATTGCCGCAACGCGCGCGGGCAAACATCAACTGCCGTATCTTTCCGGGCGTTTCCGTGGAGACCGTGCGCACAAAGCTTGAGGAGCTCGTGTCGGACCCAGCGGTGAGCGTTACGATGCCCCAGACTGAAGGTCCGACTGCGCCGCCTCCGCCGCTGACGGCTGCGATACTGGCGCCTATCGAGAAACTCACAGCGCAGTTCTGGCCAGGTGTACCCGTGCTACCGATTCTGCAGGCGGGTGCCACGGACGGCAGGTTTATGAACGCCGCCGGGATTCCAACCTATGGCGTAGAGCCGGTATTCGTTGGTCCTGACCTCGGCCATATCCATGGTCTGAACGAGTACGTCGGCGTCAAGTCGTTGCTCGAAGGGCGTGAGTTCCTCTACTACCTGGTCAAGAACTACGCCGAGCAGCAGTAGCCAATCCATTGGCACGGGCCAGTGGCCGGTTGATGCTCTTCTGTGACACGATGGTCGGGTGGACTTATTGAATGTCGCGAGGGCGGACACATGAAGCCAAAATTGAACGAGAGTGCGGCAGGACGGGGATCAAAACCCTGGCATGCCGTGAGCATCGTATGCTCCAGGGAAAGTTGTGCTGCGGCGACCTCGTGCGTTGAAAAGCGCTTCCTGGCAGGTGAAGCACCCCGCTTACCGCTCACGGATTGTGGCCACCCGCAGTCGTGCCCATGTACTTACCGGCACTTTGACGACCGTCGGGTCAAGCCGAGGCGCGCCAGCGAATCAGGCAGCCCTCCGCGCGGCGTCATGCCAAGGGTAGAGCGCCGCGCCATACCTGAGCGGCGTCAGACGAATCTTTAGTCGCGCGCGTTGTCAGTAGCGCGTTTCATAATCACTCCCACTCTATCGTTGCCGGCGGCTTGCCTGAAATATCGTAAACGACGCGCGAGATGCCAGGCACCTCATTGACGATACGGCGCGAGACCAGATCGAGAAACTCGTACGGCAGGTGTGCCCATTGCGCGGTCATGAAATCGATGGTCTCGACCGCGCGCAGCGCGATCACGTGTTCGTAACGACGTGCATCGCCCATGACGCCGACCGAGCGGATCGGTAAAAACACCGCAAATGCCTGGCTCGTGCGCTCGTACAGATCGTGGCGCCGCAACTCCTCGATGAAGATGTGATCGGCGCGGCGCAGCAGTTGTGCGTACTCAAGGCGCACTTCCCCGAGAATGCGCACGCCCAGTCCCGGGCCCGGGAACGGATGGCGGTAGACCATCTCGTGGGGCAGCCCGAGTGCTACTCCGAGCCGGCGCACCTCATCCTTGAACAATTCGCGCAGCGGCTCGAGCAGCTGAAAGTTCAGCTCGGCGGGCAGTCCACCGACATTGTGATGCGATTTGATCACGTGTGCCTTGCCGGTGCGCGCGCCGGCTGACTCGATCACGTCCGGATAGATCGTGCCCTGCGCCAGGAATTTCGTATCGCGCAGCTCGCGCGCCTGCTCCTCGAACACCTCGATGAACTGCCGCCCGATGATCTTGCGTTTCTCCTCCGGGTCGCTGATGCCGCGCAATGCCTCGAAGAAGCGGCGCTCGGCCTGCACGCGGATAACATGCACCTTCAGGCGCTGCGCGAAGGTCTGCATGACCTGATCGCCTTCGTCCTGTCGCAGCAAACCATGATCGACGAATACGCAGGTGAGCTGCTCGCCGATCGCGCGCTGCAGCAGCGCGGCCACGACTGCGGAGTCCACGCCACCGGAAAGTGCGAGCAGCACGTGCTCGGCGCCGACCCGTGCGTGCGCGCGCCCCACCAGATCCTCGAGGATATTGCCCGCGGTCCAGCGCGCCTCGCAGGCGCAGATCTCACGCACGAAGCGCTCGAGGATGGCTGCGCCCTGGCGGGTGTGCGTCACCTCGGGATGAAATTGCACGCCGTAATAGTGACGGCGTTCATCGGCCATCGCGGCATAAGGCGCATTGGCAGTAGCAGCGACAGCGCTGAAGCCGGGCGGCAGCGCCTCGACGCGATCCCCGTGACTCATCCAGACATCCAGCAGCACGCGACCGTCGCGCTCGCGATCGAGCAGCCCATCGAGCAGCCGGCACGGCGCGCTCAGAGCGACCTCGGCGTAGCCGAACTCCCGTGCCGCACCGCTGGCGACGCGGCCGCCGAGCTGCTGCGCCATCGTCTGCATGCCGTAGCAAATACCGAGTACCGGCACCGCGAGCGCGAATACCGCGCCCGGCGCCCGTGGCGGCGCGGCGTCAGTGACGGACTCCGGACCGCCCGAGAGGATGATGCCGCGCGCGCCGAATGCACGCACCGCGGCATCGCTGATATCCCAGGGACGGA
>JBEKWD010000422.1:0-2995 GCA_049513435.1 Steroidobacteraceae bacterium
CATGACCGATGTGAGCCGCGGTCGCGTGTCTGACGCCGATGTGGCGCCGTTCATGATGTGGTAAAGATCTTGCGGGAAGGAGCAAAAGCTTGGGAACGCTGGTATCGCGCCTGAATCTGCCCGAGGCCGTTGCGCTCTCGCTGTCCGTCATATCCCCGACTGTCACCGCAGCTTTCAATATCACGCTGGTCGCGCAGGCGGCGGGACCGGCTGCACCGCTCGCCTTTGCGATCGGCACGATCGCGATGGCGCTGGTTGCACTGTCGTTCATCGCCTTCACCCATCGCGTCGCGCATGCCGGGTCGGCCTACGCCTATATCACGCACACCTTCGGCAGTCGCACGGGCTTTGTCGCCGGCTGGACGTTGCTCGCGACCTATCTGGGATTCGCGACCGGATTTGCGGCCCTCGTTGGCAGCTTCACGAGCGCCGCGCTCAAGGGATTGAATATCGAGGTCGGATCCCTGTGGCTCGTGATCGGCGGCGCCTCGATGCTGCTGGCCTGGTGGCTCGCCTATCGAGATATGAAACTGTCCGGTTGGATCATGTTGGGACTGGAAGGGGCTGCCGTGACCGGCATCATCGCGCTGTGCATTCGCATCGTGCAGCAGACTCATCCCGACCTCGCACAGACGGTGGCCAGTTTTCGACCTTCCGCACAATTCAACGGCTGGTCGGGACTAGGCTACGGCATGGTTTTCTGCATCTTGAGTTTTGCGGGCTTTGAGGGCGCTGCGACGCTGGGCGAGGAGACCATCAACCCAAGGCGCAACATTCCCATTGCGCTGCTCGGCACGGTTTTGGGCTCGGGCGTATTCTTCATCTTCGTCGCCTATTGCGAAGTGATCGGGTTCGGGCCGCATGGCATCGCAGATCTGGGCAACTCCCAGGCGCCGCTCAACGATCTGGCTCTGCGCTACACCACGCCGCGGCTGGCCATGGCGCTGGATCTGGCCGCCGCGGCCAGTTGCTTCTGCGGCGTGCTGGGCTGCCTGACGGCCGGGGGTCGCGTGCTGTTTGCACTAGGGCGCGCCGGACTCTCACCGATGCTCGCGATCGTGCATCCCTCGCATGGCACACCAGCCCCTGCCGTATCGCTGACCGCAGCACTGATCATCCTGCCCTTCGTGATCTGGGCGCCATACGCCGGCGCCGGCAACTATTACAGTTATTCCAGCGAGATTGGCGTGCTTTCCTTGATCCTGGTCTATATCGGCGTCGCCGGCGCTGAAGTCATCGAAGCCTGGCGCGAGCAGCGAGCGCTGTGGTCAGCAGTGTGCATCCTGGGGCCGATCGTGCTGGTCTGGGTGCTCTACCACACGATCTTTCCGACGCCGCCTTATCCGAATAATCTCTGGCCTTATTTCACGTTGCTTTGGGCGGCCCTCTCGTGGGCGCTGATTAGACTGCGTCCCGCCGTGGCCAATGCGCCACTGCCCGATTACTTCTGATGAAACCGATCCTCGCGCTCAACGCCTTCGATATGAATGCCACCGCCGACTTTGGCGGTGCCCTCGGCGCACGCATCAAGCAGCGAGCCGAGTTGTTTGGCGCTGCGTCGGTGCTGTTTTACGAGCGGCCGCTCGAGATCGTGCGCGGCGAGGGCTGCTGGCTCTACGACGCCGACGGCGTTGCCTATCTGGATGCCTATAACAATGTGCCATCGGTCGGGCACTGCCACCCGCGGGTCGTGGAGGCGGCAAGCCGGCAGTTGGCTCAACTCAATATCCATAGCCGCTATCTGAACCAGGGCGTCATGGATTACGCGCAGCGGCTGCTCGCAACGCTTCCCCGTGACCTATCGAATATCACCTTCACCTGCACAGGCAGCGAGAGCAATGATCTGGCCCTGCGGCTGGCAAATCATTACACGGGTGGCACCGGCGTCATCGTCACCGAGGCGGCCTATCACGGCAACACCGCACGGGTAAGCGAAGTCTCGCCGAGCGTGTTCAAGCAAGGCTCGCCGCCGCCGCATGTGCGCGTGATCGCGGCGCCCGACTCCTATCGCATTCCGGCCGAGCGCCTGGCGGATTATTTCGCCGGCGAAGTTGACTCGGCGATCAGCGATCTGGAGCGCCGCGGCATCGGATTTTCTGCCTTGCTGATCGACAGTATTTTCTCGAGCGATGGCATCTTTGCCGACCCACCTGGGTTCCTGGCTGCAGCCATCGACATCGTTCACCGCGCCAATGGAATGTTCATTGCGGATGAAGTGCAGCCCGGATTTGTCCGTACCGGGACGCACTTCTGGGGCTTCCAGCGCCATGGTGTGCAGCCCGACATCGTCACGATGGGCAAACCGATGGGTAACGGCTATCCGATCGCCGCTGTCGTGACGCGTCCGGAGATTCTCGCTGCATTCTGCCGGCAGGTCGGCTACTTCAATACCTTCGCGGGTTCACCGGTCGCCGCTGCGGTCGGGCAGGCCGTGCTCGACGTGATTGACGACGAAGGCTTGATGCGTAATGCGTTCCAGGTCGGGGACTATCTCAGGCAGCGCCTCAGAGAGCTCTCGGGGCGCCATAGCATCATTGGCGATGTACGCGGCGCCGGTCTTTATATTGGCGTGGAGATGACGCGGGCCAGCGACGGCTCACCGCAAGCGCAGCTCGCCACGACAATTATCAATGCATTACGCGATCGACAGGTGCTGATAGGCGCGGCCGGCCGGTACGGTGATATTCTGAAACTGCGTCCGCCATTGTGTTTCTCAGCTGCGAACGCCGATCAGCTCGCGACAGCGCTGGAAGACGTGCTGACAAAACTCACTGCAGCGCCGTGAGATGGCTGAAGAATATGCCCCCGAGGTCGTCGCTGACCTTAAGCTGATGGTTGCGCAGAGCCTGGCTCGCTGGGACTTATCCTCTGCTAGCGTGATAAGTCTGCTGAATCTTTCTGAGAACGCCACATTTGCGCTCCGCGACCGGGGCGGCCGCGAGCTGGTACTGCGCGTGCATCGCGTGGGCTACTCGTCAGCCGAGGAGATCCGGTC
>JBEKWD010000423.1:0-2994 GCA_049513435.1 Steroidobacteraceae bacterium
GCTGGATGGGTACGTCAATGCGCAGATCCAACCGCAGGTCACCGGCTACTTGGTCAAGCAGGACTATCACGAAGGTTCCTTCGTCCACATAAACGACGTGCTTTTCGAGATCGATCCAAGACCGTTTCAGGCGGTGCTGGATCAGGCTAAGGCCCAACTCGCGCAGGCCGAGGCACAGCTCGACAATGCGACGCTCAACGTCAAACGCGACATCCCCGAAGCGCAGGCGAACGCGATTCCCCGTAGCCAACTTGAAGGCGACACGCAAGCACAGCTGGCTGCGAAGGCCGCCGTGGAGGCCGGGCACGCAGCTGTGGAGCAGGCCGAGCTGAACCTCAATTTCACCAAAGTGCGCTCACTGATCAGCGGAATTGCCGGTATCGCACAGATCCAGGTAGGTAACCTCGTCACGTCCGCGACGGTGCTCACGGCGGTCTCTCAGGTCGATCCCATCAAGACATACTTTCCGATCAGTGGTGAACAATACCTGCGGATTGCCGACAAGATTAATCCCGGAACCGTGAATCTGCTGTCGAGCGCCTCACCGATCTCCTTAGAGTTGATACTATCGAATGGCAATCAGTACGCCCACGACGGCAGCATTCTGTTCGCCGACCGCCAGGTCGATCAACAGACCGGCACAATTCGAATCGCTGGGGCGTTCCCGAATCCCGGTAACATCCTGCGTCCGGGACAATACGGCAGAGTACGTGCTGTAACGCAGATCCTGAAGGGGGCATTGCTCGTTCCGCAGCGCGCCGTATCACAACTGCAAGGATCCGCTCAAGTGGCCGTGGTGGGAGCTGAAAACAAGGTTACCTTTCGCGCCGTGCAGACCGGTGAGCGCGTCGACGCGATGTGGGTCATCGGCAGCGGTTTGATGGCAGGAGATCAGGTCGTCGCGGAAGGCACCCAAAAAGTCAAAGACGGGACTACGGTCACACCCGTTCCGTTCAATACCGCGCCAGGCGGCAACTGAAAAATGGCCAAGTTTTTCATCAATCGCCCGATCGTCGCCATGGTGATTGCCATCCTGACGGTCATCGTCGGCGCCGTCACGATCCTCGGGCTGCCCATCTCGCAATTCCCAAATATCGTCCCCCCCGAAACGAAGCTGCAAGCCACCTTCGTCGGTGCGGATTCGGAGACCCTCGCACAATCGGTGGCGACGCCCATCGAGGAACAGATGAGCGGCGTCGACAACATGAACTACATGTATTCGGTGAACGCGACGGCCAATGGCCAGACGACCATGATCGTGGATTTCGGCGTTCAGACGGATCCTAACACGGACCTCATTCTGACCCAGATCCGGGAGACCCAGGCGGCGTCCCAGCTGCCATCGAGCGTAACGCAATACGGCGTAACTATTCAGAAGGCCACGACCGCACCCCTCATGATCGTGGCACTCTATTCTCCGCATGGCACGTACGATGCGAAATTCCTCGCCAACTACACCTACATCAACATCAATGATCCTGTCACCCGCGTTGCGGGAATTGCCAGCACGCAGGTTTTCGGCGCCGGACAATATGCGATACGCATCTGGCTCAAACCCGATGTGCTCACGAATCTCGGCATCACGGCCACCGACGTCGTCAACGCGGTTGAAGCACAGAACACCGTCAATCCCGCGGGACAAATGGGCGGCGAACCGGCGCCCAAAGGCCAGGAGTTCACATACTCCGTGCGGGTGCAGGGCCGTCTGATCACGCCCGAACAATTCGGCGACATCATCGTCCGCGAGAATCCCAATGGCGGCGCCGTGCGGGTGAGGGACGTGGCACGCATCGAGCTCGGCGCCCAGACCTACACGCTGATGGGTCGCTTGAATGGGAAGCCGGCCGCCGTCCTGGCGGTCTATCAGCTGCCCGGTTCCAATGCCGTCAACGACTCGAAGGGGGTCCAGGCGCTGATGGCGCAGCTGAAGAAGAGCTTTCCGCCGGACGTGGACTACGCCATCGCACTAGACCAGACGAAGGCCGTCACCGAAGGTATACGGGAAATCGTGCTGACGCTCGGTATCGCGCTCGTGCTCGTAATCATCGTCGTCTACCTCTTCCTCCAGGGCTGGCGCGCCACGCTGATACCGCTGCTTGCCGTTCCGGTGTCGCTGGTCGGCACTTTCGCATTTTTTCCGCTATTCGGCTTTTCCATCAATACGCTATCGATGTTCGGAATGGTGCTGGCCATCGGCCTGGTCGTGGATGATGCAATCGTCGTGGTCGAGGCAGTCGAACGTCATATCGAGGAAGGGATGCCCCCGAAAGATGCCGCCCTGAAAGCCATGCAGGAGATTTCAGGGCCCGTCGTCGGCATTGCTCTCGTGCTCTCGGCGGTATTCATACCCACCGCGTTCATACCGGGAATTACGGGACGGTTGTATCAGCAGTTCGCGGTCACCATCGCGATTTCCGTGATTATCTCCGCGTTCAATGCGCTCAGCTTGAGCCCGGCTCTGGCGGCGCTGCTGCTGCGGCCAAAGCACCCCAGCGAGGGGCCACTGCGAAAGTTCTTCGGCTGGTTCAATCATGTTTTTAAGCGCGCAACCGACGGCTACGTCAGCGTTAGCGGAACGCTGATTCGCAAGAGCGGGCTGGCCGTAATTGCCCTGCTGCTTTTCGGTGTCATAGCTGTCTTTTTTGGCGCGAAGTTGCCGTCCGGCTTTCTGCCCGACGAGGATCAGGGATACGTCTACATCAACCTTCAGTTGCCGAATTCGGCTTCTCTGGAGCGCACGGCTCAAGTCGCGGGGGAGGTAGAGAGTATCCTCGCCAAAATGCCTGCTGTTCGGTACACGACGAGCGTCATTGGTTTCAGCCTCCTCAGCTACATCCAGACCAGCTATAACGCATTCTTTTTCGTGACCTTGCAACCCTGGTCGGACCGCGCCGACAAGAGCGATCAACTCCAAGCGATCAAACAGCGCCTCAACCAGCAGCTGAGCAGGCTTCCGCAGGGAGCCGCCTTCAGCTTCTCGCCCCCGGCCATTCC
>JBEKWD010000424.1:0-2992 GCA_049513435.1 Steroidobacteraceae bacterium
CAGGCCCTTCTTGCCGGAGGCTCGGCCGAGCAGTGCGGTTGGCTCAAGGATCGCTTCGGCCTCTCGTGGCAGATCGTGCCGACTGTCCTTGCCAAGATGATGAGCGATCCCGATCGGATCAAGAGCAAACGCGCGGCCGATGCGATGCTGAAAATGGTCAAGATCGACATTGCGGGGCTGCAGGCGGCATTTGCGGGTAAGTCTGAATCCTGAGCGTATAATGAGCCGCGACAGCACTACCGCAAGATTTCAAGATCGCAGCACAAGAGCATGCGGAAAATCGTTTGCTGCCTGGCTCTGTTGGGGGTTTTGAGCGCGCTCCAGGCGGCTGAAGAACACGTCGGCACCTACGCTGAGGTGGACATCGAGCGCGGTGCCCAGGTCTATTACAGCGGCTGCGTGCTCTGCCATGGCCCGAACGGCGATGCCGTGCCGCAGGTGCAACTGCGTTCCAATCACTTTCGTCATGCAGTCAGCGACGAAGATCTGATGCATGTGATTACCACTGGCATTCCCGGAACCGGGATGCCCGCCAACAATCTCGATGCGGCCGATCAGAACGGCATCGTCGCCTTCATTCGCAGCATGGATCAGCGGCTCAGTGACACGACATCCGCGGGCGATGCGACACGCGGTAAACTGCTGTTCGAGGGCAAAGGCGCATGCCTGGGCTGTCACCGGGTCAACGGTGTGGGCAGCCGGACCGCACCGGACTTGAGTGAAATCGGTCTGATGCGCACGGCGCGGGCTCTCATACAGAAGCTGCGCGAACCCCAGTCCATGATATTGCCGGTCAATCGCAGCATTCGCGCCGAGACCAGGGACGGTACGGTCATCACCGGCCGGCGGCTGAACGAGGATACCTGGTCCGTGCAGCTGATCGATTCCAAGGAGAATCTTGTCGGTCTGCAGAAAGCCGATCTCAAGGAGTACACGGTCCTCAAGACCACATCGATGCCCGCCTACAAGGACGTGCTGAGCGAGGCCGAGATCGCCGACCTGGCTGGGTATCTGCTGTCGTTGAAAGGCCAGAACTGATGCGAATCTTCGCGCCACTGCTCCTGCTACCGGGCGCGCTCTGGGCGCAATCGGCGCCCGTGACCTATGAGCGGCTGCTGCATGCGGATGCGGAGCCGCAGAACTGGCTGACCTATTCCGGCAGCTATGACAGTCGACGCTTTTCCAAGCTGTCCGAAATTAATCGCAGCACCGTCAAATCCCTCGCCTTGAAATGGATTTATCAGCTCGAGTCGCTGCAAAAACCCGAAACCTCGCCATTGGTCGTCAACGGCATCATGTACCTGACGCAACCGCCGAACGATGTCGTCGCGCTCGACGCGCGTTCGGGACGGCCGTTTTGGATTTATCAGTACCGACCGGCTCCGGGCTACAAGGTGTGTTGCGGTGCTGTGAACAGGGGGCTGGCAATCCTCGGTGACACACTCTACATGGGAACCGTGGACGCGCATCTGATCGCAATCGATGCGAAAAGCGGCAGGCCCTTGTGGAACATCACCGTCGCCGACTACAGGGCGGCCTACGCGATCACGGTCGCGCCGCTGGTGATCAAGGACAAAATCATCCTCGGCGTGGCCGGGGGCGAGTACGGCGTGCGTGGCTTCATCGCTGCCTACGATGCCGGCAGCGGTCGCGAGATCTGGCGCTTCAATACGATACCGGCCGCTGGAGAGAAAGGTGTCGAGACCTGGGAGGGCGATTCATGGAAGCACGGTGGCGGCCCGGCCTGGGTTACCGGTTCCTATGACCCTGAGCTGAATCTGACCTACTGGGGCATCGGCAATCCGGGGCCGGATTGGGGGCCTGCGCAGCGCACGGGCGACAACTTATATACGGATTCGGTCGTGGCATTGAATCCGGATACCGGAACACTGCAATGGTATTTTCAGTTCACGCCTCACGACAGCTCGGACTTCGACTCCGTGCAGGTTCCGGTCTTAATCGATGCGCTTTGGGACGGTCGGCCGCGCAAGCTCATGGCGTGGGCCAATCGCAATGGCTTCTTTTATACGCTCGATCGCACCAACGGACGGTTCCTGGGTGGTCGTCCATTCGTAAAAGTGAATTGGGCCAGCGGGCTAGATGCGAACGGCCGACCGATCGAGACTCCACAGCCCGCCGGGCAGCCCGTGTTTCCTGGCAATCAGGGGGGTACAAACTGGTATTCCCCGTCGTATAGCCCGCGCACGCATTTGTTCTATGTTTCTGCCTGGGAGAATTATTCATCGGTGCTGGTGCTCGCGCCGGCCGACTATCGGGCCGGTCAGGCCTTTCTGGGCGGTCGGGCCGTGCCACCCATAGTCGGCGCCGCCAGTCCGTCCATCCGGGTGCAGCCGATCAATAATTACACCGAGGAGATGGGAAGCGGTGCAGTGATCGCACTGGATCTTACCGGCGCGCCGCAGTGGAGGTTCGAGACCACCGCGGTCACGGATGCCGGAATTCTGACCACGGCCTCGGATCTGCTGTTCACGGGCGGGCGCGAGGGCTATTTCTATGCGCTCGACGCGCGCAACGGCAAATTGCTATGGAAAGCTCCGGTGGGCGGGCCTATCTCGGCAGCGCCAATCACCTATGAGCTGGACGGTCGGCAATATGTTGCCATCGCCGCGGGACACGCGGTGTTCGTCTACGGACTCGAACACTGAAGATTGCGGCCCTGAACTGGCATGCGCGCCGCTTTGCCAAGGCTGTTGCCAGCCGTTAAGCTCCCCGGACGATCGCCGTGCTTCCGAGCAGGCGAGCGCAAAAGATTAAGGGGCAAGGGGGATCACGTGCACAGCACTAGCAAACGAGATTTTCTGACCGGGCTGGGTCTGCTGGCCGGCATGGCAGCCGCGCCGGCCTTCGCGCAGAACGCGCCGATGAACAAAGCCGTCGTTGACCCGATGGCACCGCCGCCTGCAGCGCCGCCACCCAAGGCGCTCCCCAACCGCATGGCGCGAACCACCAAGCTATTCAAGGCGCCCGGCTT
>JBEKWD010000425.1:0-2958 GCA_049513435.1 Steroidobacteraceae bacterium
CGCTGACCAATCCAGCCGCAACGCTGGCGCAGGCCGGGCGCCTCGGCGAGATACGCAGCCGCCTGATATTTCTGATCCTGGCGCTCGTGGTCTATCGCACCGGTACCTTCATCCCGGTGCCCGGCATCAATCCGGATGCGGTCGCGCGTTATTTCAACGATCAGTCCAACACGATCCTCGGCGTGGTCAACATGTTCTCGGGCGGCGCGCTGCAGCGCCTGTCGATCTTCGCCATGGGCGTGATGCCGTATATCTCAGCCTCGATCATCATCCAGATGCTCTCGATGGTCGTGCCATCGCTGATGGAAGCACGCAAGGAGGGCGAGGCGGGCCGGCGTCGCACGACGCAGCTGACGCGCTACGCCACCGTGGGTCTGGCGCTGTTTCAGTCCTTCGGCGCCGCCGTCGCGCTCAGCAACGGTGGCATGACCAACGCCAAGGGATTCTTTGACTGGCTGCTGCCGGCGACCATCACAATGACCACGGGCACGATGTTCCTGATGTGGCTCGGCGAGCAGATCACCGAGCGCGGTATCGGCAACGGTATCTCGATGATCATTCTCTCGGGCATCGTCGCCGGGCTGCCCGGAGCCGTGGGCCGCACCTTCGAATCGGTCAGCTCGGGTGAGATGAATCCGCTGTTTGCGATTCTGCTGATCGGCATTGTCGTGGGCGTCACGGGATTTTGCGTGTTCATGGAGCGCGCGCAGCGGCGCATCACGGTGAACTACGCCAAGCGCCAGGTCGGGCGGCGCCTGTATGCGGGCCAGAGCAGCCACCTGCCCTTCAAGCTCAACATGTCAGGCGTGATTCCACCGATTTTCGCCTCGAGCTTGCTGCTGTTCCCGGCCACGGTCGCGAGCTTCTTCGGCTCCAATCCGGATTCCAAGCTCAGCGAAGTGCTGCAAAACGTGGCGACTTCGCTCGGCTACGGTCAGCCCCTGCACCTGGTTCTGTATGCAACGCTGATTGTATTCTTCTGCTTTTTCTATACCGCACTGGTATTCAATTCCCGCGAAACCGCGGATAATCTGAAGAAATCCGGGGCCTTCATTCCCGGTATCCGTCCGGGCCAGCAGACCGCTGAGTACATCGACAAGGTGCTCACCCGCCTGACGCTCTGGGGCGCGATCTACATCATGGCGGTGTGCCTCGTGCCGGAGATCCTGGTGTCTTCGCAGGGCGTGCCGTTCCAGTTCGGCGGCACGTCGCTGCTGATCGTCGTGGTCGTGGTGATGGATTTCATGGCGCAGCTGCAGGCGCACATGATGTCGCACCATTATCCGGGTCTGATGAAAAAGGCGAATCTGCTGGGCGGCCGTGGCGGCTCGGCGCAGGGCTAGAGGAGCGCGCAGCAGCTCGAGCGCAGGTGTGAGATGAAAGTACGTCCATCAGTCAAGAAAATCTGCAAGCACTGCAAGATCGTGCGCCGCCGCCGCGTGGTGTACGTGATCTGCACTGACGCGCGCCATAAGCAGCGCCAAGGTTGAGGTAGAGCACATGGCACGCATAGCCGGCATCAACATACCGATGAACAAGCACGTGAGCATCGGTCTGACTTCCATCTTCGGTATTGGCCGCTCGCGCGCACGCCAGGTTCTGGAGAGCGCCGGCATTGAGCCGACCACGCGCGTCAAGGATCTGACCGACGCCGAAGTCGCAGCGATTCGCTCGCAGCTGGCGAAATGGCCGGTGGAGGGCGATCTGCGCCGCGAGGTGTCGATGAACATCAAGCGCCTGATGGACCTGGGCACCTGGCGCGGCATGCGCCACCGCAAGGGCTTGCCGGTACGCGGCCAGCGTACGCGCACCAACGCGCGCACGCGCAAGGGCCCGCGCAAACAGGCAGTGAAGCTCAACGCGCCGCCGGGCAAGGCCTAAAGGCGTGAGGATTGCCGCCGGCGCCAGCGATCGAGCAATGATCTTGAAATTTCAGACAGGCTACCCAATTTATGGCTGAACAGAAGACAGCACAGCAACCGGCCGCCGCCAACGCGGCCAAGAAGCCCAAGAAGGCGCACAAGAACGTGCTCGATGCGATCGCGCACGTGCACGCCTCGTTCAACAACACGATCATCACGATCACCGATCGGCAGGGCAACACACTGTCCTGGGCTACCTCGGGTGGTTGTGGGTTTCGCGGCTCACGCAAGAGCACGCCCTTCGCCGCGCAGGTAGCCGCAGAGAAGGCTGGCACCGCGGCGCAGGAGCATGGCGTCAAGAATGTAGAGGTCCGTGTCGGCGGACCCGGTCCCGGGCGTGAATCGGCCGTGCGTGCGCTCAACGCCTGCGGCCTGAAGATCACGAGCATTGCCGACGTGACGCCGATCCCGCACAACGGCTGTCGGCCGCCGAAGAAGCGTCGCGTTTAGCGCGAGCAAGGAATAGCAGCACCATGGCGCGATATATCGGTCCAACCTGCAAGCTCGCCCGTCGCGAGGGCACGGATCTGTTCCTCAAGAGCGGTGCCAAGCCGCTCGAGAGCAAGTGCAAACTGCAGGTGCCCCCCGGCGGCATCAAAGGTGAACGGCGGCAGCGGCTGTCCGATTACGGCCTGCAATTGCGCGAGAAGCAGAAGCTGCGCCGCATGTACGGCGTGCTCGAGCGCCAGTTCCGCAACTACTATCAGGCCGCCGCGCGCCGCACCGGCTCGACCGGCGAGACACTGCTCAAGCTGCTCGAGAGCCGACTGGACAACGTGGTCTATCGCATGGGTTTCGCGTCCACGCGGGCCGAGGCGCGCCAGTTGGTGGGCCACAAGGCGGTAACCGTCGGCGGCCAGATTGTCACGGTGCCTTCCTACCAGTGCCGCGCCGGCCAGGTGATCGAGATCCGCGAGAAATCGCGCAAGCAATTGCGCATTCAGAGCGCGCTCGCGGTTGCCGCACAGGTCGGCATTCCCGACTGGCTCGAGGTCAATGACAAGGAATTTCGCGGCGTGTTCAAGTCGGTGCCGGC
>JBEKWD010000426.1:0-2951 GCA_049513435.1 Steroidobacteraceae bacterium
CGGTATCAGCGCGAGCGCCACACCGGTCAGCACCAGAAGAATAGCCGGCGGAATCTTCGAGCGTTTTGACACGACGCCGACCGCAGCCAGTGCGATCAGCAGGAATAGCAGGATTTCGATTTCGTGCGTGATCACAAGTGAGCCGTTTTAAGTGAGCCGCCTTACCGGGTCGCAACGATGAACAGTCTTGGAAATGGTAGCAGCACGGCGCCATTCGCCAGTGCCGGGTAGGCATCTCCTATCGCAGTCGTGTAGCGCTCGAGATAGGCCGCTCGCTCCTGCTCATCGAGCGGCTCGAGAAATGGCCGCAGGCCGCTGCCCTTGAACCACTCGACTACGGCGCCCGCCCCACCGGCGAGCGGGTGATGATAAATCGTGCGCCACACATCCACTCTGCCGCAACACTCTCGCAACAGCCCGTAATACCAGTCGGCACTGGCCATGCGAGTTCGTCTGGTCGCGGCGGCGGCGAGCTTGCCGGCCCATGGCCCGTCGACGGCTAGCTCGCGCATGAGGCGGTGTGCCGGCTCATCCAGGTTGTCCGGCATTTGTACGGCGAGACTGCCGCCTGGGGTGAGTTTCATCACCAGCGATGGAAACAATGCGTCATGCCGAGTGACCCACTGCAGGACCGCATTGGCGAGGATCACATCGAACGGACCCGGCTCATCCCAGGATTCGATGCTGATGAGCTCGAAACGAACCTGGGGCAGCCGCGCTCGTGCCGCCTCGATCATATCGGGCGAGCTGTCCAGGCCAGTGACGATGGCGTCGGGAAAGCGCGCGGCCAGCAGCTCGGTCGAATTGCCGGGGCCGCAGCCGATATCCACCACGCGCCGCGCCTGGATTGGCGGTACCGCCGCCAGTAAATCGCGCGCTGGCCGCGTACGCTCATCTTCGAAGGCTAGATATTGCCTGGCAGACCAACTCATCGCTCGCCTCGCATTGGCGGAAAGAACCAGATAGCCTTGGACGTATAACTATAAGACGATCGGGCGATTCAGCATGAACGGTATGGCGATCGAACGCGGCGTGCGCTGGCCCGGCTACTACACGGTCGTGCTGCTGCTGAGCGCGGCAGTGTTCATTTCCTATATCGATCGCACCAACATCTCGGTCGCGGCGATAGCCATGCAGGGGCAGTTCGACTGGAACGAGACCCAGAAAGGCCTCGTACTCTCGTCGTTTTTCATCGGCTATCTGCCATTGATGATCGTGAGCGGCACTCTGGCCAATCGCTACGGCGGCAGAATCGTGCTGGGTCTGGCAGTCATCTGGTGGTCGCTGTTCACGGCGCTGACGCCGCCAGCCGCGCTGATCTCGCTGCCGGCTCTGCTGTGTGCGCGCATTGCGCTGGGTCTGGGCGAGGCGGCCGTCTATCCGTCCGCATTCAACCTGATCGGGCGCTGGGTGCCGCCCCTGAATCGTTCGCGCGCGTGCGCGCTGATGACCAGCGGCGGTGCCTTGGGCACTGTGATCGCGCTCCCCGCGTCCGGCTGGCTCGTACATGCCTACGGCTGGCCGATGCCGTTTTACGCCTTTGGCGTGGTGGGTCTGCTCTGGGCCGCGTTCTGGTTCGCGCGTGTGCGCGGCGGCTCTGCCGTTGACGGCGACTTTGCCGTTGAGGGTGACTCTGCCGGTAAGGGTGCGCAGCCCGCTGCACGCGCTGCGATCCCGTGGCGCGCATTGCTGAGCTCACGAGCGGTCTGGGCCATCATCGTCGGGCACTTCTGCTACAACTGGTGTGCGTATGTGCTGCTGGCGTGGCTACCCAGCTACTTCAAGAGCACCTTCGGCGTCACGGTCGTGAACGCCGGGATGTTTTCGGCCGGCCCATGGCTCGTCGTCTTCCTGATGGCCAACGCGGCCGGCTATTTTGCTGACTATCTGCTGCGTGCGGGATACCGTGCGACGTTCGTGCGCAAGCTCGTGCAGACGGGCGGACTCACGGGTGCAGGAATCTTCCTGTTGCTGTTGCCGGGAACAGCCTCAGTCACCACCGCAGTGATCCTCACGTGCATTGCCGCCGGATTGCTCGCCCTGTGCCAGGCCGGATTTGTGCCCAACTGCCTCGACGTTGCTCCGCGCCACGCCGACGTGCTCTATGGCATCAGCAATACCTTTGCGACGCTGCCCGGGCTGTTCGGGGTATTTGTTACCGGGTGGCTGGTGGATCGCACCGGCAGCTTTGCCGCGGCACTGGTCCTAACCGCCGCGATAGCGATGTTCGGCGCCCTCTTTTACTTGATATTTGCATCCGGCGAGCGCCAGATCGTATGAGCACGTCGGAGCTCCCGCTGCTGCCGCGTCCGCCGATCGTCGTCGTGATGGGCGTAGCAGGCTCGGGCAAGACGACGATCGCACAGTTGCTGGCCAAGCGCTTGGGCTGCGCGCTCCTGGAGGGCGACAGCCTGCACTCGGCCGAGAATATCAGGCGCATGGCCGCTGGCGTCGCGCTCACGGACGAGGACCGGCACGACTGGCTCATTGCGATCGCCGAGCGCATTGCCAACGCTGCCCATAACGGCGAAGCCCTGGTTGTCACCTGCTCGGCCCTGAAGCGACGCTATCGCGAGATGCTACGCGGCGATGTCGCTCATCTGGTCTTCGTCTATCTGAGCGGCGAGAAGTCGCTGGTTGAAGCTCGCGTGAATGAGCGTCACAATCATTTCATGCCCGCCTCGCTGGTTGAAAGCCAATTTGCGGCGCTCGAAGCCCCGCTCGCCGATGAGCCGGTCATCTACTGCAATATTGAGCTGACGCCACAGGTCATCGTCGAATCCATACTCGAGCAGTTACCGCACACGATGCAGCGGGCGATTGATACCCGTGCCGTACGCTGATATCAACCCGCGCGTAGCGCCTCGAGCGTCTCCTGGACGACTGCGCCGGGCTGCTGCGCCGGGGCTTTGAAATAAGCCATGCCGGCACTCAGGTAGCGACGTCGCCAT
>JBEKWD010000427.1:0-2950 GCA_049513435.1 Steroidobacteraceae bacterium
CGATGAAACCACACCCAGGCCAAGCTCTACTCCTGATAAAAACTATTCCAGGCCGATGCGCACAGCTGCCGCAAGCGCCCAGGGACTCAAGGTCGCAAACAGCACCGCGATCGCAGCCAGCAGATACAACGGCGCGGCGATCGGTTCGCCCTGGACCGCCAGCGCGGTAGCGCGGGCGCCGAATATCAGCACCGGTACGGCCAGCGGCAGCACCAGAAGCGCAAGCAACGGCCCATTGCGCCGCAGGCTCAGGGTCAAACCTGCCCCGACCGCGCCAATCAGACTCAATGCGACGGTTCCCAGCAACAATGCCGCGAGAATGCCGGCCATGGCTGCGTACGGGGCTCCCAACGTAATCGCAATCAAGGGCGCCACGAGTACCAGGGGCAATCCGGTCAAAAGCCAATGCACGGCGGTTTTCGCCAGCAACAACCCCGCGAACGACTGCCCGCACAATGCCAATTGTTCCAGCGCCCCGTCCTGTGCGTCGTCACGAAACAGCAAGTCTAGGGCCAAAAGCGAGGATAACAGCGCTCCGACCCAGAGCGCAGCCGGGGCGATGTCTCGAAGAGACGACAGGCTCGGATCCAGGGCCAGCGGATAGAGCGTCGTGACCACAATGAAAAACCCTACAGGCAGCAGGCTATCGCCGGCCCGGCGCAATGCCAGGCGCAGATCCCGCCCCATCAAGGAGGCGGCCGCAGCGATGAACGCGACCCGAGACGCTCTCATTGCAGTGACAGGCTCTCGAGCCTGCCAGCCTCGAGGCCAAGCGCCTGGTGCGTCGCGACGACGGCTGCGCCGCCCGAATGCAGATGCCGCTCGAGTAAATGATGCAAGAGCTGCTGGCCGGCGCTATCCAGGTTCGAACCTGGCTCATCCAGTATCCACAGGGCCGCATCCATGAGCGTGAGCCGTGCCAGCGCGACACGTCGGCGTTGACCGGCTGAGAGCCATCGCAATGGCATCCCCGCGTAGCCAGGCAGCTCGACGCTCGCCAACGCGGCGCTGAGCTCGCCGCTACGCAGCCGGCGACGCAGCGCCGTGCCATAGTGCAGATTCTCGCTGACTGTGAGGTCGCCCTTGAGGCCATTCTCGTGGCCTAAGTAGCAAAGCTGGGCATGATAGGGGCTCGGATCGGAGGCGATATCGGCACCGCGCCAGTAGACCCGCCCGCGCTCGAGCGGTATGAGTCCGCACAGGGCACGCAGCAACGTGGTCTTGCCTGAGCCATTGGCGCCGCTCACCTGCAGGCATTGTCCGGCTTCCAGGCTGAAGCTCAATCCGCGCAGCACGTGGACCTCGCCACGCCACAAATGCAGATCCTCGGCGCTGATCTGGCTCATAGAGTGCCTGCGGCCGGCACGGCAGCCCGATGGTAGACTGCCCGCGGGCGCCCCGGTGGCGAAATTGGTAGACGCAGCGGACTTGAAGATTGAGCGACAGGTGCGGAAACCTCCTGTCGGATCCCGTCAAAGTCGGTGAAACCCTGGGCTAATCCCGAGGCAACGCCGAGCCAATCCGGCCCGCGATGCGCGGCGTCGGCAGGTGTAGAGAGTGGACGGCGGGGACCTGCGGCGGCTCGAGCAAGCCGCCATGGTCGTGGCGCACTCCAGACCCCGAACGCGCAACGCGCGGCGGCGTAAGCCGAAGAGGTAAGAAAATTCGCAGGCCGCAAGGCCATGTCGGTTCGACTCCGGCCCGGGGCACAGACTCCCGCGTTCAGCTGCGCTGCGCCAGCGGAACGAAGCTGCGATTCTCGGGGCCCGTATAGTTGGCGCCCGGGCGGATGATCTTGCCATCCTGGCGCTGCTCGATCACGTGCGCCGCCCAGCCCGTCGTGCGCGCGATCACGAACAGCGGCGTGAACATGCTGGTGGGAATGCCCATCAGATGGTAGGAGACGGCTGAATACCAATCCAGGTTCGGAAACATGTTCTTGGTCTCGCGCATGACCGCTTCCACGCGCTCGGCAATCGTGAATAGCCTCAGATCACCGGCTTCCTGCGCGAGCTCGCGCGCCACTTTCTTGATGATGGGGTTGCGCGGATCGGAGATCGTATAGACCGGATGACCGAAGCCGATGATGACTTCGTGGCCTGCCACCCGCCGCCGTATATCGATCTCCGCATCTTCGGCGCGCGCGTATCGATCCTGAATCTCGTAGGCCGCCTCGTTGGCACCGCCGTGCTTCGGGCCGCGCAAAGCGCCAATGGCACCGGTAATGCACGAGTACATATCCGAGCCGGTGCCAGCAATCACGCGCGCGGTGAATGTCGAGGCATTGAACTCGTGCTCAGCGTACAGGATCAGTGAGGTATGCATGGCGCGCACCCATTGCGCGGGAGGCTCGCGGCCGTGCAGCAGGTGCAGGAAGTGTGCGCCGACGGACTCATCCTGCGTCTGCACTTCGATGCGGCGCTGCTCGCGGGCGAAGTGATACCAGTAGCACAGCATCGAGCCCAGGCAGGCCACGAGCCGGTCGGCGAGCTCGCGCGCGCCATCGGGCGGATGATTGGGCGCCTCCGGCTCCAGACAGCCGAGCGCCGAGACACCGGTACGCAGCACATCCATCGGATGAGTGCTTTCGGGAAGCGACTCAAGCACTTTTTTCAGAGCTGCCGGCAGACCGCGCAATGAGGCAAGTTTCTTGTGGTACGCGCCCAGCTCGCCCGCATTGGGCAATTTCTCGTGGATCAGCAGATAGGCGACTTCCTCGAACTCGCACGACACGGCGAGCTCGGCAATATCGTAGCCGCGATAATGCAGATCATTGCCGGTGCGCCCGACGCTGCTCAACGCCGTGTTGCCCGCGACAACGCCAGCGAGCGCGACGGATTTCTTCTGCTTGGGCTCCGGTGCGGCTTCTGTCATGGGTCCCGCTGGTCGCGATCGAGCGCAAAGAGCTGATCGAGTTTCTCTTCATAAGCATAGTAATCGAGATAGCGGT
>JBEKWD010000428.1:0-2950 GCA_049513435.1 Steroidobacteraceae bacterium
GCTGATGCACGTGATAGCGGCCAAGGCCGTGGCATTGCTGGAAGCCATGCAACCGGAGTTCAAGGATTATCAGGCGCAGGTGCTCGCCAATGCGCGCGCCATGAGCGCGGAGCTCGCCGCGCGCGGTTTCGACATCGTCTCGGGCGGCACCGACTGCCATCTGTTTCTGGTCAGTCTCGTGGGCCGCGATATCACCGGCAAGGAGGCCGATGCGGCTTTGGGTCATGCGCACATCACCGTCAACAAGAACGCGGTGCCGAATGATCCGCGACCGCCGGCGATCACGAGCGGCCTGCGGCTCGGGAGTGCGGCGG
Source organism: Steroidobacteraceae bacterium (assembly GCA_049513435.1). Classification (GTDB taxonomy): domain Bacteria; phylum Pseudomonadota; class Gammaproteobacteria; order Steroidobacterales; family Steroidobacteraceae; genus FEN-1191. The sequence continues at coordinate 315 of JBEKWD010000428.1, forward strand.
CGACTACGCGCGGCTTTCGCGAACCCGAAGTGCGCCAGATCGCGCACTGGATCGCCGATGTGCTCGATGCGCGGGGCGCCGAGGAAGTGGTCGCGCGCGTGCGTGCGCAGGTCGGGGAGCTCTGCCACCGCTTTCCGGTGTACCGGGCGTGAAGCCGGAGCGGGGCAGTCGATGCATTGTCCCTTCTGCGGCCACATTGAGACCAAGGTGACCGATTCGCGGCTGGCGGCCGAAGGCCGGCAGATCCGCCGCCGCCGCGAGTGCCTGGGCTGTGCTGAGCGCTTTACGACCTTTGAGAGCGCCGAGCTGCTCATGCCTCGTCTGATCAAGCGCGACGGCAGCCGCGAGCCCTTCGAAGAACACAAGCTCGCCCGCGGCATGACCCGCGCGCTGGAGAAGAGGCCAGTGGCCTCGGAGGCGATTGAACAGGCGGTCAGCCGCGTGTGCCACAAATTGCGTGTGCTCGGTGAGCGCGAGGTGCCGGCACGCATGGTCGGGGAGCTCGTCATGGAGGAGTTGCGCCACCTGGACGAGGTCGCCTATGTGCGCTTCGCCTCGGTGTATCGCAGCTTTCAGGACGTTGAGGCGTTTCGCGAGGAAATCGAGCGCCTGCGACACCATCGGCGCAAGCGCTCCGAGGCGCACGATCAGGACCAGTTGCCGTTGCTGCCCGGCCAGGATGCGCCCAGCGTCAAGCCCAAATCATGAGCGAGTCGGTGCTCTACATGCGCCGTGCGCTCGAGCTGGCCGCACTCGGACTGCATGGCACGGACCCGAATCCGCGCGTCGGCTGTGTGCTGGTGCGCGACGGTCAGATCGTCGGGGAGGGCTGGCATGAGCGCGCCGGGGAAGCGCACGCCGAGGTGCAGGCGCTGCGCGCGGCCGGCGCGAGCGCCCAGGGCGCGACTGCCTATGTGAGCCTGGAGCCCTGCGCTCATCAGGGCCGCACGCCACCGTGCGTGGCCGCGCTCATTGCCGCGCGCGTCGCGCGCGTGGTCTATGCCGTTGCCGATCCGAATCCACTCGTCAACGGCGCCGGTGCCGCGGCGTTGCGCGAAGCGGGAATCGAGGTCACCGGCGACGTGCTCGCGGCGCAGGCCCAGGGGCTCAATCCCGGCTTCTTCAAGCGTATGCAAACCGGCCTGCCGTGGGTGCGCGTGAAGCTGGCCGCGAGCCTCGACGCTCGCACAGCGCTCGCCAATGGCACGAGCCGCTGGATCACAGGCCCCGAGGCACGCGCCGACGTGCAGCAGTTTCGCGCGCGCAGCTCCGTGATTCTCAGCGGCAGCGGCACGGTGCTGGCCGATGATCCGGCGCTCAGCGTACGCCTATCGGGGGCGAGCCGACAGCCACTGCGCGTCGTGCTCGACAGTGAGCTGCGCGTGCCGAGCACGGCACGCGTGTACGGCGGGGCGGGCGAGGCGCTCGTGTTCACAGCCAGCGCGGACGCGGCGCGCCGCGCGGGCCTCGAGCGTGCCGGCGTGCGCGTGGAGAGCGCACCGCGCGCGAGCGATGGCGGCCTGCAGCTCGAGCCGATCCTTCGCCGCCTGGCGCAGCTGCAGGCCAATGAGATCTGGGTCGAGGCCGGCGCGCGACTCGCAGGCGCATTCCTGCACGAGGGCTGGGTCGATGAATTCATTGTCTATCTCGCACCAAGCCTGTTCGGGCCGCACGCGCGCGCGCTCGCGCTGTTGCCCGACATCGCCGAGCTCGCGCAGCGCTGGGCAGGACAGTTCACGGACTGCACGCGGCTCGGGCCGGATCTGCGCCTCACGCTTCGTCCCGTGTCCGGCGTTGCAGTGACGGCGTCGAGCGCTTAAGGCACACTGCTTGGATGCAATCGCGGCATCGACATGAACGCCATTACGTCAATCGTGCTGGCTGGCTGCGTCCGGCCGTATTAGGCGCCAATGACGGCATCGTCTCGCTGGCGAGCCTGCTCGCCGGTGTGGCGGCAACACACGCTACGGGCCGACAGATGCTGTTGGTCGCGGTAGCCGGCCTGGTTGCCGGCGCCATGTCGATGGCTGCCGGAGAGTACGTATCGGTGAGCTCGCAGGCCGATAGCGAGCGCTCGGATCTTGAGCGCGAGCGCCACGAGCTCGAAACCGACGAGCCTGCAGAACGCAACGAACTGGCCGGCATATACGTGCGCCGTGGCCTGGAGCCGGCACTCGCGCGTGAAGTGGCCGGGCAATTGATGGCGCACGACGCGCTCGCGGCCCATGCGCGCGATGAGCTCGGTCTGTCGAGCACGCAGGGCGCGCAGCCCGTGCAGGCGGCGCTCGCATCGGCCACGAGCTTCGCGGCCGGCGCCGCCTGGCCACTGCTGCTGCTGTTGCTGACACCGGCGCGAATCGTCGTGCCGGTCATCATTACTAGCTCACTCGTGTCGCTCGCCATATTGGGCGGCCTCGCGGCTCGCGCCGGGGGCGCCGGGTTGTGGCGCGGGGTCGCGCGCGTCACGTTATGGAGTGCGCTGGCCATGGCGATCACGATGCTGATCGGCGCCGCCGTCGGCACGCTCACCTGAAGGGGCGAGCGCGATGAGCCCGGTGCACGGCGAGAACGATGACGAATCTGCGGCGCTCGCCTCGAGCCCTCGCAGCGCCCGCAGTTCGGGCGCACGCACGGTG
>JBEKWD010000429.1:0-2949 GCA_049513435.1 Steroidobacteraceae bacterium
CATCTACATCCTGCCGACGCGCTCCGGTCTAGTGGCTGCCGGGCTGCTGTTGATCATGCTGATCGCGGGTCTGAACTACAGCAATAGCCTGGCCCTGTTACTGTGCTTCATGCTCTGCGGCGTGGCGCTGGTGTCCATGCACGAGTGCCATCGAATGCTGCGCGGACTGCGCCTGATCAGCGCTCGGGCCGAACCCACGTTTGCGCAGCGCCAGGGCGAGCTGCTGCTCGGCTTTGAGAATACCGCCTCGCACGCGCGTCCGGCGCTGCGGCTGCGCGTTGCCGCAGTGGCGCCGCGCTCGTTTGAGCTCGCGGCGCACAGCTCCTGCGTCGCGCGCGTCGCCTACCAGGGTCTCGCACGCGGCCGCCAGCGCATCGATCGGCTGCACCTCTCGAGCGATGCGCCGCTGGGACTGTTTCGTGCCTGGACCTGGCTGCATCTGCCGCTCGAGGCATTCATCTATCCTTTGCCGCTGTCGCTGCTGCCCCTGCCGCCCCCGGCGGGCGAGCCGCGTACCAACGATCGCGCACGGCGCCTGCGCGGCGAGGAAGAATGGGCGTGGCTGCGGCCTTTCCAGGATAGCGATCCGCCGCGCCGCGTCGCCTGGAAGGCCTATGCGCGTGGCGCGCAATTGCTGGTGGCGCATTACGATGCGCCGGCCGGCGCGCAGCGCGTGCTCACATTGCACTCATTGCGTGCCCTGCCGCTGGAGAGCGCGCTCTCACAGTTGGCTGAGTGGGTGCTCGAATGTGAACGCCGCGGCGAGAATTACGCCTTGATACTGCCTGGTAAAACCGTGCCGGCCGCACACGGACTGGCGCAGCGCCGCGCCTGTCTCGAAGCACTGGCGCTCTACCAGCCATGAGCGCCAACGCGGCCACGCCCGCCGCTGCCAAAGGCTCGCTGCCCGCATCGACTCAGCGCTGGGTGCTGGTCGGTATGCTCGGCGCGGTACTGCTCAACGTGCAGCATATCGCCCCCTGGTGTGTGCCCGTGGCGCTCGGAGCAGCGGCCTGGCGGCTCTGGGCACCGAGCCCGATGACGCAGCTGCGCGCTCGCAGCATGCGAGTGGCGATTGCGGCGGTGCTGACGCTCGCGGTGCTGGTTGGCTTTCGCACGCTCAACGGCCTGGATGCCGGCGCGAGCCTGCTGGTCGCGATGGCGGCGCTGAAACTGCTGGAAACCCGAGGCGCACGCGACTGGCTCGTCGTGATCGGCGCATCGCTGTTCCTGCTGATGGCCGCCTGCCTGGATGCGCAGGACCTGTGGCGCGCACCGCTCTACGCCGCTGAGCTCTGGCTGTTATGTACCGCGCTCTATGCGGTCGGCAACGGTGCCAGCGCTGCGGCCCCGGCGGCTTTGTTGCGCAGCTCCTCGCGCAGTCTGCTGTTGGCGCTGCCCTTCGCGATCGTGCTGTTTCTGTTCTTTCCGCGTCTGCCCGGCTCGCTCTGGAGCATTCCCAGGGACGATGAGGCCGTGACCGGCCTGGGCGAGCAGATGAGTCCGGGCAGCATCTCAGAGCTGATCGAGTCGCACGACGCCGCGCTGCACGTGCGTTTCGAGGGTCCGCCGCCCCCGCCAGCACAGCGCTATTGGCGCGGACCGGTGTTGCACGATTTCGACGGCTATACATGGCGGCGCAGTCGCGGCGCATTCGGGCCACCCGCGCCCGTTGAGTTCGCGGGCACGAGCTATCGCTACGAGATCACACTCGAGCCCAGCCGCCACCGTGTGTTGATCGCGCTGGAGCTGCCGCGCGGCTTGCCGCAGCAGGTGCCATTGGTTACGAGCACCTTCGACTACCAGCTTATCGGCGCACAGCCCATAACCAGCGCGATCAGCTACCGGCTCGAGTCCTTCCCGCTGCATCGGAATACCCAGGGGCTGCAACCCTCGCTGCGCCGCGTTGATCTGGCGTTGCCGCGCGGACGCAACCCGCGCACGCTCGAGCTCGCACAGTCGCTGCGCGCGGGGGCAAGCGATGATCGGGCCTACATCGATGCGGTACTGGACTACCTGCGTCGCGGCGGCTTCAAGTACAGCCTCGCACCGCCGCGGCTCAATGCCGATTCCGTCGATGAATTGCTGTTCAAGACGCGAGAAGGATTCTGCGGCCATTACGCCTCGGCGTTCGCCACCTTGATGCGCGCGGGGGGCATTCCCGCACGCGTCGTGACCGGATATCTGGGCGGGGAGTGGAATCGCTTTGGCGAGTACCTGATGGTACGGCAATCCGATGCGCATGCCTGGACCGAGGTGTGGCTTGAGGGCAGCGGCTGGGTCAGAGTCGATCCGACCGCGATCGTCGCGCCCGAGCGCCTCACGCGCGAGCTCGATGATGTGCTCACAACCGCCAGTGGCGCGCCTCGACGCCTGCGCGTCCCGGCATGGATATCAAGCACGGTGCAGGCCTGGCAGGCTATGAACGCGTGGTGGCAGGATGAATTCATCGAATTCAACACCTTCAGGCAGTTCAATCTTCTGGGCGTATTCGGATTCAAGGACCGCGACTGGGAAGCGCTCGTGACGCTGCTGGCCGTGGGTGGCTCGCTTTGGCTCGCACTGCTGGCCTGGCGCGAGCGCAGGCACAACGCGCCACGCAGGCAAGACCGCCTGGGCCGCTACTGGCACGTCCTGGAGCGCAAGCTGCGACGGCGTGGCGCGCCGCGAGCGGCCTATGAGGGTCCGGTCGCGTACTGTGAGCGCATCGCGGGCGTGCACCCCGAGCTCGCCGCGGCGCTCAGAGCCCTCGCGCGCAATTACGCACGCATGCGCTATGGACCCGGCTACAGCGAGGAGCGACTGCAGCGCTTTCGGCGTGCCGTGCAGTCATTCACGACCCGCCTCGAGCCCTAACGCCGCGCTCCCCCCGAGTGTCGCCTCGTCCGGCACGCGAGCGAGCAGCCAGGCCCCCAGAATGAAGAACAGCGCCAGCACCAGTATCGATAG
>JBEKWD010000430.1:0-2934 GCA_049513435.1 Steroidobacteraceae bacterium
TCTGCAGCATGCGCTGCTCGCCGACGCTGAAGTTCGCCCACATCGGATCGGTCTGATAGACCGTGGTCAGCAGCGTCGTGTAGGCCGTGACCACACCGCCCAGCCGAATCAACGCCCGGCTCATCGTGCCGGCGATCGGTGAGCGCACCTTCGTATAGCCGAGATTGAGCTGGGCAGTCTGGACCGCCGCCTCTGCCGCCTTGACCTGAGCGCTAGCCGAGTCATTGGCGGCAACGGCCGCATCGAGCTCGCGCTCGCTCACGGCATCGATCTGCGACAACGGGCGCGCGCGCGCCAGATCGCGTATCGCCTGCGCCTGGGCCGCATGCGCCTGCGCAAGTCCCGCCTGTGCCTGCCCCAGCGCCGCGATGAAGGGCTGCGGGTCGATCTCGAACAGCACGTCCCCCTGGTGCATCAGGGTACCTTCCAGGCCCGCCTGGCGCTGCAGGATGCCCGAGACCTGCGGGCGAATCTCGACGGTGTTGGAGGCTTCCAGCTGCGCCGGATATTCCTCGGTAATCGCCAGCGGGTGCCCGCGCATCGTGAGCGTCGCGACGGCCACGGGCTGCTGCTGCGTGGAAGCTTTCTGTTCGCACCCGGCGGTCAGGACGAGCAGTGTGATTAGAGCGACTTGAACCCAGCGCATGGCAGTAAGCATAGCGTGCCGGCAAGGCCTCTGTGCAGCGGCTCAATCTTTTTTCGCCGTCGCCTCATTTGGCAGCGCCGGGCAGTTTCACTTCGGGGAAATACAGCCCGAGCAGCCGCCGGTCCCACCACAGGCCCTGAGCCTTTTGCCGGCTGTCGGAATAGGTGTAATCGTAAAACTGTGCGCGCAGATAGCGCGGCGGCCGGTCCGGAAACGGGTTCTTCGCCAATAGCGCGGTCACCGTAGGCTCATTCTCGAGCAAGCGCTGCAGCAGGCGCCAGAACCAGCTCAGACGTTGCGGGTCATCCAGCGAGGCGAACCACATCTGCCAATCCAGGCGCGGCTGATGCCCGAAGATCCACGGGGGGCGGCGCGACAGGTCGCCGGGTTTGTAGCGAAATTCGTATTCCCGCCAGGCGACGCCATCGTTCGAGCCTTCGATGATGATCTCATCGCGCTCTGTGGTCATGACTGCAAACAGGCCGTAAGTGCTCACGATGTGCCAGGGGTCGATGAGCCTGTCCAGATCTTGCGCCAGAAACGGAGGACTGCCGCCGAAGCGCAAATCCATCTGCACGAGGCTGCAGAACACGATAAGTACGCTTAGAGCGCCGACGATGACTCGAGTCGAGCTTCGTGGCGCACGCTGCGGGCGCTGCGCCCAGGGGCCAAGCAGACGCCGCGGTAGTATCCATCGCAGCGCGGCGTCGTCAAACAACGGCAGACACAGCAACATGGTCTGCAGATTGAACCAGTTGTAATTGCCCGTAAGCAAAATGCATTCCTCCAGCAGAAGAATGCCGAAGGCGCCCACAAAACGCAGGCGGCGCGGGCAGAAAATCAGGAATGGCAGCACGAGCTCGATGAAGAGGGTCGCGCCGGTCAAGTCCCTGAGCACATGCGCTGGCCAATGCGCCGCATACCAGCCCAGCGGCGTGGGCAGTGGTTGGGTCAGAAAGTGATAGGACAGCGCCGAGAGGTTGCGCCAGTTGGCGTCGCCACTGATCAACTTGACCACACCCGACATGAACATGAAGCGAAACAGCAGCCAGCGCAGCAACCAGATCCCCGGCGTGCGCGCGAACGTCATCAATAATGCAATGAACCCCGCTTCCAGCAGGAAAATGTCCCACTGGTAAGTCATGAAGGCCTGGCCGGCATATACGAGTGAGAGATAAAGCAGATAGAGCAGCAACAGACTCAGGCGCGGCAACAGATTGAAGACCAGCAGCAACGCCACGCCTGCTCCGGCCCAGCACACGAGCCCAATGGCCCAATCGCTGGCGTTGAGCCAGAACAGCATCGGCGCGAGGAAAAAGCGCTCGCCGCCGAGCCGCTCGGCGAGCGCATGGACCATTTCGGTCAGCGGCAGGATGCCGTGGCTACCGATCAATCCCTGCGCCTGCACGCCGAAGGACACGAAGGCCGCAAGGTAGATCAGCCCAAGCAGACGCAGGAACAAGAATGAGACCAGGTCATAGCGGGGCGGCATGAAATTCCTGCCCCAGAGCAACAAGCTCAGGCGATAGAAGGCTCCACGGTGCGCCGCTATGAAGGCATAGGCGTGTTCCGACAAGGCGGCGAAGCCCGATACTCTTCTATAGAGCGCGAGCCAGAAGCCTTTGCCGCGCGCATGGCTCAGCGTCAGGAAGCTGGCCTCAGCGGCGCTCGCGACGCGTCCATCCGGCGCGATGTATTGCACGGCCCGCTGAAAGTCCGCGCGTGATATCGTCGGATATTGCGACTCCACTTCCTGGTAGGGTCGATAAGCGACGGCCTCACCGGTGAGCCTCTCCCAGTAGCGCGCCCAATAGCGGCAGAACGTGCAATCCCCGTCAAACACCAACACCGGACGGTTTGCCGAATCCTCCAGCATCGCGGCCGGACCGTGCTCGCGCGCTCAGCGCCCTGGCATGCGGGAAGCCGACGGCCCGAAGTGCCGGTCAGCAATCAGGCACAGGATCTCGAACATCATCGTCGCACCGACGAGGGCCGTATTACCGGTCTGATCAAAGGGCGGTGCGACCTCCACGACATCCCCGCCAACGAGATCCAGACCGCGCAGGCCGCGCAGCAGCCGCTGCGCATCAAGCGTCGTGATGCCGCCAACCTCAGGCGTGCCGGTTCCCGGTGCATATACGGGATCCAGGCCATCGACATCGAAGGAAATATAGGTCGGTCCCTCGCCGACGATACGACGCGCCTCCAAAACGCATCGCTCCACGCCGATGTCAGCGAACTCCTCCATGAACATCACGCGCATGCCGTGCTCTTTGGAGAAATTGATC
>JBEKWD010000431.1:0-2928 GCA_049513435.1 Steroidobacteraceae bacterium
TTCTTGGCCGCCTCGTCGTTTCCGCAAATGAACATGGTCGGTTTGCCGCCCTTGAATTTCGGATTCACCATGCATGTGCTGCCGACCGAGTTGAACGCTTTGACGAATCGCACGTCAGCAAACTCACGCTGCAGGCGCTCCATCGACGACTGCTCCAGACTAGTGAAGAACCCCAGCACGCCATTTGTGGGCGCGGCGTCCGTAATAGGATTGGTCGCGTCTATAACCGGCTTACCAGATAGATTTTTTGCCGTTGCCGCGCGCAGCGCCTCCGGCGCGGCACTACCCTTGACCGCCAGCACGATAAGCTCGCCGAACTGAGCTGCTTCAGCGAAAGTGCCTATTTGGACCTTCGCGTTCTGCTTCGCCCAATCATTGAGTTTGGCAGGAGTCCTGGTGCCTACCATCACGTTATGGCCATGTGCCTGGAACCCCGCCGCCAATATTGTCCCCACCTCACCGGATCCCAGAACGCCGACGTTCATACAACCTCCTAGGATTTGCGGCTTGTGGGTAAAATGCCCAGCACTTCAAATGCGTGATCACGTACCCTATAAATGAGCGTGTAGTGATCAAACAGCAGTGGGTGCTCGCGGGTGCCCGCAATGCGCCCGGGCCTGCTGCTGGCCCTTGCCGGATTGGCAGCTAGCTCATTGATGGTGCCGATGATCGCGCGGACCTTCTGGTCAACCGTGTCGCCTCCGGCCGCCGCAAAATCCTGCTCAATCCAGCTCGGCAGCTCAATTATGTGCGCGAGTGCCGTGCGCAGCCATCTGATCTGCATCATCGCCCCATTGCGCAAGTGCGTCGGTGACCTCTCGTTGCGTCGCGAAAGCCCCGCGGTCAGCCTTTTTTATCGCTTTGCGAATCTCTGTGATCTGCCAGGCCTGTTCGCTCAGGTAGCGCGCGAGTGCCTCCTGGGCCAGAAATGCTCGCGTGCGTCCGGTAGCCTTGGCGAGCTTGTTCAAGGCTTTTTTGGTCGCGTTGTCGAGTCTTATCGTAAGATTCGTCGCCATCGTGCAATATCGTGCACTCTAGTGCGTGTTCGTGCAACTGCTCTGAACACGTGATCAGGCGGAAGCGTAAAATGGCTGCTCGATACGGTCGGCCACCTGGCGGAGCGAGCGCGTGACCATCATCGGCATTGATCATGTCCAGCTCGCGATGCCGGCTGGTGGCGAAGAGCAGGCTCGCAGATTTTATGGCGGGATTCTGGGCTTGCCAGAAGTGCCGAAGCCACCGGAACTCGCGAGGCGCGGGGGTTGCTGGTTTGAGAGCGATCGGGTGAAGATCCATCTCGGCGTCGACAAAATATTCCATCCTGCGACTAAGGCGCATCCGGGACTGCTCGTCAGCGATCTGAAGACTATTATTGCGCGTTGCCGGGCGCAGGGTTTTGACATCATCGATGATGCGCCGCTGCCGGGTTACGAGCGGATCTTTCTCAGTGACCCATTTGGTAATCGTCTCGAGCTGATGGAAAGACTGCGCGATATGGCCAGCGCGGATCCCGCCGATTTGATTGGTCGGCCGGCAATCGCGTAGCGGGGCTAAAATGCCGGGGGGAGGGTCGACTTTACGGGGCTGTGCGTTTTGAGTCAGTCAACCTAAATAGCAATGGATAAAGGGGGCTCTATGGATCGCCGTTCATTCTTCTCGTTATCGGGTGCGAGCGCCGTTGCGCTGACTGCGCAGGGCGTGCTGGCGCCTGAGACGCGGGGTGCAACAGCCGCAGACGCAACACGCTCGTCCGCGTCCAAGCCGCTCAAGGTGCGGCTGGGTCATCAGGTGCCACCCCCGTGCAGCGATGCGCAATTCGCCTATGTCGCACGCTACGGTGTCGAGGGTGTGGGCGCTACCGCCACGATCACCGATCCTTCGCGCATCTACGCGACGGCCGATGAAATGAAGCTGCTGCGCGAACGAGTCGAGAAGCAGCATATGACGCTCGATATCACCGACAGCGTCCTGCTGCCCTCCAGCTTCATCGACCGCGAGCCGCATCCTTCGATCATGCTGGCGAAAAGCCCGCAGCGTGACCGCGACATCGAATCGTTCCAGAATCACATCCGCTCTTGTGCCGCCGCGGGCGTGCCGATACTCAAATACAACATGAGCATTCTGGGAGTCGTGCGCAGCGGCACCACGCCGGGGCGCGGCGATGCACTGTATTCGACCTGGCATCTGAAGGACGGGCTGGCCGGCGATCAATCCCTGACGAGCGCCGGCGTCGTGAATGCCGACGCTTTCTGGGAGCGCATTACTTACTTTCTCGATCGCGTCGTCCCGGTTGCGAATGAATACAAAGTTCGCCTCGCCTGCCATCCGCAGGATCCGGGTATGCCGCAGCCGCAGGGCTATCGCGGCGTCGATCGCGTGCTCGGTACGGTGGATGGCCTGAAGCGGTTCCTGACCATTCGGGAGAGTCCCTATCACGGTCTTAATTTCTGCCAGGGCACGGTCTCGGAAGACCTTACCGATCCAGGTACGCAGATTTTTGATGTGATCCGCTACTTCGGCAGTCGCAACAAGATATTCAACGTGCATTTCCGCAATATCCGCGGACGCCGGGACGATTTCATGGAGGTGTTTCCGGATGAGGGCTCCGTGGATTTCGTCAAGGCGATCAAGACCTATCGCGAGGTTGGCTATAGCGGCCTATTGATGCCGGATCATGCGCCACGGGTAGCCGGCAACGTGGAGGATGCGGCCCTGCAGAATTTCGCCTTCGCGTTCGGCCATCTGCGCGGCCTCATTCAATCCGAACAGCACGTCGTCTGAAATCACTAATAAATTCCCGGGAGACTTATCATGTCGACGAATCAATCCGGTTTAGATCGAATCAATGCTGCAGTGGCAACGTCGTTGCATCGCCATTGGGTGGCGTTTCTTGTCGAAGGAATCATTTTGCTGATTTTGGGCCTCGCT
>JBEKWD010000432.1:0-3823 GCA_049513435.1 Steroidobacteraceae bacterium
TACATGGTTGCACACACCGGGACCTCGGATGCAAGTCAACTCAGAAGGCTGGTCGGCTGATGGTGGGTCAGTTGCTCGCGGTCATTCTGTTGGCGCCGCTCGTCACAGTGGTCGGATGCCTTTTGCTGCATCGACCCCGCTTCGCCGAGTTTTTGAACCTCGCTGCCGCCGTCGCTGTATTCCTCGCGGTATTGAGGCTTCTGCCACTGGCCTTGTCGGGTCCGTTCTTCTTTTGGCACGCGTATTTGATCGTCGATCCGTTGAGCGCTTGGGTCCTCCTCAGTGTCGCCAGTGTGTATCTCTTAGCTTCAATTTACGCAATTGGTTATATGCGCCACCGCCGCGAGGACCGTAGTCTTTTTCGCTTCTACGCACTATTCGCGGGCTTCGCCCTCACGACATTGTCCGGTCCGGTCATGAACAATGTCGGCGTGTACTGGATTGCGATCGAACTGACGACACTGGTGAGCACCTTTTTGGTCTGTTTCGAGTTGGGCCGAGAAAGCATCGAGGCGGCATGGAAATATATTGTGATCGTGTCGGGTGGGATCAGTCTTGCGCTCCTGGGCATTATTTTTTACTACTGGGGCGGTACGTTTGCACTCGGTGCCACCTACGATTTGACCTGGTCCACGTTGCGTGAGGCAGCCCCTCAGATCAATTCCACCATCAGCCTCATGGCGTTCTTATTGGTCTTCATTGGTTTCGGCACCAAGGTGGGCTTGGCACCCATGCATACGTGGTTGCCCGACGCGCACAGTGAAGGTCCGGCGCCCGTCTCGGCGATGCTGTCAGGCGCGCTATTGAACACCGCCATGGTGGGCATAGTGCGTTTTATACAAGTGAGCGATGCTGCACATCTCGGTACCTTGCCGCGCACAGTGGTGGTCGCAATCGGAGCGTTGTCGTTGTTTGTGGCCGCGCTTTTTATTACCAGGCAGACCGGTATTAAGCGCCTGATGGCCTACTCGAGCGTCGAGCACATCTTTGAACAAGTCACTGATGTTCTTCGGCGCCGGCAATGCCATGCACACGTTTCACAGCAAGCGCATCAGCCGTATCCACCGCGTTCTGTGGAGAACGCCCATATCGGGGTTCTTGTGGTTGGCGGGAGCCGTGGCCATCACGGGCGCGCCGCCGTTTGGGCTGTTTCCGAGCGAGCTTACGATTTTGCGCGCTGGTTTGATAGCACCGCAGGCGTGGGCGGTGTTTGTGATGTTGATTTTATTGATCGTGATTTTCGTCGGCTTTCTGAATCACTTTCGCGCCATGTACTTCGGCGGCGGCACACGCGAGAGCGCTGATCCTGCAGCTGCAAGCCGCGCACCAGCGCATAAAACCTCACTGAGTCTCTGGTGCTTGGTGCCGATGTGGATGGCGCTCATCCCGCTTCTACTACTGGGGCTCTGGTGGCCACAGGCCTTAACGCACTATTTTTCCGTTATCGCCGCGCAACTTGCAAGCTCCGGCGGAACCCCATGAGCGTGCTCGTGGAGGACATTGCACTGTCGGACCTTAAGCCTCGCTGCGAGCAGGCCATACTGGATGCGGCACGCCTACAAATGGCCTACGCCTGGTTTCCGGAGCGCGGCGTGCAGCCGGAGCTACGGTATCTTTTGCACTATGGCGCCGATCAGCCGCTGCGAATCTGGCGCTGTCGGCCCGGTTCTCAAGAGGTGCCCAGCCTCGCGCCTATCGCACCGTTGCTGTCCTGGTATGAGCGCGAAATGAGCGATTTGTGCGGCGTGCGTTTCAAGGACCATCCGGAACTCTATCCGCTGGTACTGCAACCCGGCGCGAGTGCGGCGAGGCCGCCGCTGCAGCCAGGTGCGCTGGAGGTCCTCACCTACACTCCGACGCCCTACACGTTGCCCGAAATCACGGGCCCACTGCGAGAGGACGTGCAGCTATTGCCATTCGGACCCGTACGCGCCGACGTGCTTGAGTCGGCACAGTTCATTTTCTACTACATCGGCGAAAGTATTCTGCACTATCACCCGCAGCTATTCTTCAAGCATCGCGGCATGGAGAAGCGCTTCGAAGGTACAGTCCCGGACTTGGGTGTCGTCCTTGCTGAACGAGTCTCGGGGATGGGTAGCGTGGCCCATGCGCTGGCGTACTGTCATGCGATCGAATCTGCAGCCCAGTGCGAAGTCCCGCAGCGTGCGCAGTGCTTGCGCGTGCTGCTCGCGGAGCTCGAGCGCCTCTACAATCATCTACATTATCTCGGTCATTTGTGTCATACCACGACGCTCAAGGTCGGAGATGCGCAGGGGAAGTACCTTGAGGAACTCGCCAAGCAAATCAATGCGCGTGTGACCGGCAGCCGTTTTCTTCGCGCGCTGATAACGCCCGGAGGACTGCGGCGGGAGCTGCAGCTGCGGGATTTGGATGCCGATCTGACTGCGCTCGAGCAGCAGTTCCAGCCCTACGCGCGGATGCTCGAGAGCAGCACCACGCATCTGGATCGCCTGATCACCACCGGTATGCTCAGCTCCCAGCTTGCATTCGATCAGGGCGCCAGCGGCCCCATTGAGCGAGCGTCGGGACTCGACCGCGACCTGCGCCGCGACCATCCCTATGCGGCTTATTCTGGTTTACCGCTGCGAGTTGCGGTGCGAGCGGGCGGCGACGCGCATGCGCGTCAGCAGGTGCGCATCGAGGAAATTAACAACAGCCTCGCGTTGATCCGTGCGGCGCTGCGCGAGTTGCCCGCTGGACCGCTACGCGCACCCTGTCAAGCGCCCGCCGGCGGCGAAGGGTTAGGCTGGGCCGAAGCGCCGCGCGGTTCGGTGTATTACGCCGTGCATATCGATGAGAGCAGTCTGCTCGCGCGGGTCAAAATTAAATCGCCGAGCTTTTCCAACTGGCGCGCTTTTGCGTTTACGGTCCACGACAGCAACATGATGGACTACGCGATCAATGAGGCGAGCTTCGGCCTAAGCATTGCCGGTTGCGATCGATAGGAGAACGAGACCATGCCATTGTGGACTTTTTACGGATTAAAGAAGGGCAAGGTCAGCACGGCGTGGCCAAAATCCGGCGACGCCGGTCAGACTGGCGTCCTCGGTATGCCACGCTTTGACTCGACGAAATGCCAAGAGGGCTGTGAAGCATGTGCTGCTGCCTGTCTGCCGAAGGCGATTACGATGCTCGCTGATGAGAGCGGACCACGACTGTCCGTCGACTACGGCCGTTGCGTCGCGTGCCAACTGTGCGTTGAGGTCTGCCCATCAGGCGCATTCACCGCGTCGAATGATTGGGCATTCGGTGTGCGGCGGCGCGAGGATCTGCGCTGGGCCGACTCACCGACCGAAAACGCCGAGACTGAGGAACTCAAGACCACGATTCGACGGGTGTTCGGCCGCAGTCTGCACATTCGCCATGTTGACGCCGGTTCCTGCAATGGTTGCGAATCGGAGCTGCAGGCACTTAACAATCCCTTTTACAACTTGCACCGGCTTGGAATCTTTTTCACGCCATCGCCGCGCTTCGCCGACGTGCTGCTGGTCACGGGACCGGTCACCTACGCGATGCGCGGCCCTTTGCAGGAAACCTACGAAGCGATGCCGGATCCCAAGTTCGTCATGGCGATGGGGACCTGTGCGGTTTCGGGCGGCACCAACGGCGGCGGCTACGCCTGCGGCAACGGTCTCGACGGTGTCGTGCCCGTGGATATTTATGTACCGGGCTGTCCGCCCAACCCGGCGGCTATCATCCATGCGCTGCTGATGTTGCTCGAGCGCGCACCGCAGCGCGTACATCAAGGTCATATGATTGACGGAGCGCATGATGCCTGAACCGTTCATCATTGCGTTCTGGC
>JBEKWD010000433.1:0-2921 GCA_049513435.1 Steroidobacteraceae bacterium
GGTGGAGATCCTTGGCGCGAAAAAGGATCGAATTTCCGCCACGCCCAATGATGTCTTCCAGTACGTATCGGGAACGCAAAACGGAGCCGGGCGACAGTTCCACTTGTATCTCGCTCGTGGTCGCGAGCTGCGGTGTGCTTGGCAGCAACTGACCCTTCGGACCGTCGTCAACAAATGTAGCAGCGCGCGGTCCGGGGTCTTGCGGCTGTACCGCGACGTCGATTGATTGGGAGCCGTCATCTTCCGGCTCATGACCTGAGGGCGACAGTTGCACTTGTATCTCGCTCGTGCTCGCGAGCTGCGAGGGGCTTGACAACAACTGATCTGTCGGAGCGTCGTCAACAAATGCAGCAGCGCGCAAGCCGGGGTGTACCGCGACGTCGATCAATTGCGTGTCGTCATCTTCCGGCTCATGACCGGAGGGCGACAGCTGCTGTTGCTGCACTGAACGCATTGCGGAATGGGCAACTGGGGTCAACGGTGGGGCACCAACAACAAATCCGCTTTCATCGGCCGACACGCTGTCAGCATCAGGAGTCACCCTCATGCCAATACTGTGCTCCTTTTCTCTTGTCTTGTGTGCGGCCCGAAGTTCATTCCCCGACAGTACCGATCGTGGGGACACGCGGGTACCGGACGCCATTTGTGACACGCGGTGTACGCGTTAGCTGTCAGACTATGCCGCAGTAAAATTGTCTCGTCTCATCCTTTGCGAGACTGTATTCAACAGGGGTGAGACAATCGATAGCTCGGCAAATCAAGAATATAGAGGCCCAGTCTCATGCTGAGACGATAATGCGCGTGCGTGGACGCAAGATAAGGGAGCAGGACAAAAAGAGCCTTCGGGCTTGCTTATGTCAAATGTCTTATAAATTCTGACGCGATGGATGAGCGATAGCGAACAAAAACCCTGACAGTCTCTTGGTTAAATTGGCCGCCCGGAGCCAAGGATCGATTGCCTGGGATGACTGACGCTTCACCGGAAAGTCATCGAACTCCCCATGAAAAATTCCGGTCACCTCGACGCTCGAGCGTTCCTCTACGTCTGCATCGCGATGCTGACTTGGCCGTCGGCTTATGCCGCGATTGCTTACGGACTGGACTCGTTCACGCCGGGCGAGGTGGCGTTCGCCCGACTGATGCTCGGCTCGGTGTGTTTCGTGCTGTGGATGCGCGTGCGTGGGCTGTCGCTGCCGCCACTTGCTGCGTGGCCGCCATTGCTCGCGCTCGGCGTCATTGGTCTGACCGTCTATCACCTCTGCCTCAATTACGCAGAGACACGGATCGCCAGCGGCACGGCCGCCATCATCATCGCGCTCTCGCCCGCGACTACTGGTGCAGCGTCGGCGCTGTGGCTTCATGAGCGGCTGTCCGCACGCGCAGTGGCCGGTCTGGCGGTAGCGCTGGTGGGGGTGGTACTGGTGGTTCTGACCAGCGGCAAGACTATGAGCTTTCAACCGAGAGCCGCGCTGGTGCTGGTCAGCGTGCTGACCTCGGCAGTCTATTTCGTGGGGCAAAAGCCGTTCTCGGATCGGTACGGCCCGGAAGCCGTAACCACGGTCACCTTCCTCGGCGGCACTCTCGGGGCGCTACCCTTCGCCCTCGGCCTGCCGCACGCGCTTGCGGCGGCGCCGCTCTCACGGATGGCAGCGCTGCTGTGGCTGGGTCTGGCGCCAACTTTCTTAGGGTATCTCACCTGGAACATGGCGATACATCGAGCCAGCGTCAGCAAGGTGTCGAGCTTCATCTATTTCTCGACGCCCATCGCTCTATTGATCGGCTGGGTGTGGCTGGGCGAACGGCCCGGTTGGGTGACCTTGATCGGCGGGGCGATCGTCGTGGTCGGGGTGGTCTTAACCAATACGCGCGGGCGGCAGTGCGAGAACACTGCGGCACAGCCGATCAACGAATCCTGAGGGCGTTAGGCTTCTCGATGCCCGAAAATTACTATAATCGCGAATATCAACCGGCAGCCACAGCGGAGTGAAGCACATGGCAGTCTCGCAATCCGTGATGGGCGCAAGGTTTGCACGGCGCGATATTTTGAAATACGGGAGCGCCCTGGGCGCTTGCGGCCTGTTGCGGATTCCTCTCGCCTCCGCCGCGCCGCTGTCGTTCCGCTTCGCCTGCAGCGCAATTTCCTGGGAAACCAACATCGAGGAAGCGGTTCGCGCCTGCGCGCGGCTGGGTCTGCCGGGGCTGGAGCCGTTTCGCAACCAAGTGGTGAACTATCTCGACCGGCCGCTTGCCCTCAAGAAGCTCATGGACGATGCCGGCATCCAGATGGTGACCTGCTCCAATGGCGGTGGGCCGGATTTCAGCGGCACGTTCTTCGATGCCGAGGCGGCGCCAAAGACCATCGCCGACCATGTGAAATTCGCGCGTGATTTCATCCGGCCCTTTGGCTATGTCGATCATTTCAAGATGAACATGGGCCCGAGGCCGCCGAATGGAGAGACCAGCGACGATCAAATCAGGCTCGCGGCGAAGTCGCTCAACGCGATCGGCGAGAAGACCATTCAGTTCGGCATCAAGCTGGCGCCGCATCCACATGTCGGGTCGCTGATTGAGACCGAGCACGAGGCGCGTACCCTGCTGGCGCTAACCGATCCGCGTTACGTCTGGTTTACCGCCGACACTGCCCATCTCACGCTCGGCGGCATGGACCCGCTGCAAATGATCCGCGATTACTGGCCGCGGATCGCGGAAATCCACTACAAGGACGCACCCAAGCACCTGCGCGGCAACAAAGTGCTGGCGGTGCCTAAGACTGGCCCCGAAGCGGGCGGCCATGGGTGGTTCCGAAATCTCGGCGGACCGGATTCAGGTGGCGTCGACTTTCCGTCTATCCAGAAATTTCTCATTGCCAAGAATTACAAGGGCTGGGTGACCCTGGACCTCGATGCCTCCATGGTGCCGGC
>JBEKWD010000434.1:0-2913 GCA_049513435.1 Steroidobacteraceae bacterium
TGCAGGACACGCCGTTGACGGATCATAAACGCTGGATCGTAGTCAGACCCAGAAGTTCGGTCGGCTGCGGCCTGCTGCTCGCGGCGGCAGCCACGGAGCGCCAGCTTCAAGCAATTGGTTGTCAGAGTGGCTGGCGGGTGTTTCTGTTTTTGTACACGGACAACTTCGAGAGGGATTACATTGCCTTCCTACGGCAGGGAGTTCGATTTGTTGAGCAGCCGCGGCAGGAGCCCTGCGGCATGGTGGCGGTGTTCACGGACTTCTACGGCAACCGATGGGACTTGATCGAGCGCTCCAGCGCCAGCACCGCGCGCACATGACCTCAGCGGCATCCACAAATGCGCTAGCTGTACCTCAGGCGGAGGCGCGGATCGCAGGCGTGCTCTACCTAGTGGTGATCGGCACTGCGTTCTTTGCCGAAATGTACGCCCGTGGATCGCTTGTCGTCTCGGGCGACGCCATTGCCACTGCCCGCAACATTCTTTCCGCCGAGCGGCTCTATCGGGTCACCGGCGTTGCAGACCTCGTGAATCTGGTCTGCGATATTGGCGTCGCAGTGATCCTCTACAGGCTTCTCAGGCCGGCCGGTCAGACGCTGTCGCTCTATGCCGCACTCATGCGCGTCGCCGCCGACATGTGTCTAGCGGTGGCCACGTTCTTGCACTTCGCCCCGCTGTTGTTCCTCCGCGGTGCGCCATGTCGCTCACTACGAGCCAATTGCAAGCTCTGGCGTACCAATGTCTTCGAATGCACGACCTCGGATACAACATCAGCTTAGTCTTCTTCGGCGTGCAACTGCTCGCCATTGGCTACCTGATCGTACAGTCCGGCATTTTGTCGCGAATAATTGGCGGCCTACTGCTAGTGACGGGAATCTGCTATTTAATCAATAGCGTCGTGAACCTAGTGGCACCCGAGTACCAC
The DNA here is from genome assembly GCA_049513435.1 of Steroidobacteraceae bacterium. GTDB lineage: Bacteria > Pseudomonadota > Gammaproteobacteria > Steroidobacterales > Steroidobacteraceae > FEN-1191. The sequence goes on from JBEKWD010000434.1 coordinate 925, forward strand.
GTCTCCTTCTGGCTGCTGATCCCTGGACTGCTGTCCGAAACTGCGCTTGCGGGATGGCTGCTGATACGCGGTGTTGACCCAGCCAGATGGCAAACACTTACTGCCAAAGCATAAGGGAATAGGTTAGGAACTCAAGTATGAAAACGCGGCCGATCGCTTTGTTCGGAATTTTCCTGTTGATCGCAGCAGCGTCGGGTGCGGCCGACCGTTCTGACAGTGCCATTGCCGATCCCGCGGCCGTGGCGGCCCCGTCCACTTGCCAGTTCCGCCATTCCAACGATCGCTGGACGGGATCGTGTGGCGCAGTCTTTGACGAGGCACCCGTCTTCACTATCGCACCCACCAACTCTATCACGACAGGGATTTGGCGGCAGGGCGTTCGCCCGAAGACGGTCTGGGCTGGAGTCCTGACCAATACGGGAGACCCTGACTACGCCGTTGAAATCGAGGTCTACGCTAACGGAACCGGGGTACTGAGAAGCGAGTATGGCTGGTTCAGCATATCGGCGTTTTCCTCCGACAATTCGACGGTGCGATTCCAATTGGATACGTCGCGCGAAGTGGCGCCCGGTCCTCTTGATCGCGCGATCCTGAAGCGCTCCGACGTCATATTGACCTCTCCGGCCGTCTGGAACCGAATGGACGATCGCAAGTGTGCGCCGACGGCCTCTACCTGGAGCATCTATTGCGCCATCGAGCGCGCGACGACCGAAGTCACCGGCGGCTTCCACCATCGCAGGCCAGCGATGGAATTGGTGCGCCAAATCGTCGAAGAGCGGACGCAGGATCGAGGCTACCATCACCGCCTAATGGACTACAATAACGATCCTACGACGACACTTGCCGACATTCACAGCCTCTTCGCTGAGGCGCTTAGGCGCATCCCTGACTGAATTGCCGTTTCCAGAATCGAGCTGTACAAAGGCCGGTTCTGCCATGAGATCAGGAACAGCACGGGGCTAACCAAGCACGGTCGCGTTGAAGATCGAGCGTGAGCGCCCAATGATTCAGAAATTGGGCACCGATATTACCGTCCATGATCAGATCTTTGGTGCGGATTTTTCCTTCAACCCTGATGCCATTGGCGAGGGAAAACCCAGACTCGATTGGAGCGCCCGCATCCACCGGCAAGCCGAGAAGCGGTGCAATGTGGTTGGCGACGACAAGGGAGCCCCCATTGCCCGAATCCAGCTCGAACCACGCCATCCCGGCGGGCGTGGGTACTGCACCATCAACCGAGATCGACACGCCTTCGGCATCTTTGACGAGGCGCATCGGAAGCTCTTGCGCGCGTGCGATTCGCGTTGCCAAGCTTGCGTCACTCTCAATGATGAGTTCCTTGCGAGGAAGGATGGTTACCGCATGGTCATACAACAGGTCGAGTCCGATCGCACCGTCAACATGCGGTACGTCAGGACCTATGAACTGCATAATGTCGAGGACGATTGCGACGTTGGCAACAAACGATTGATCACCCAGTGTGAACACCAACCCGTCGCAGTGCGGGGAATCGAGCCGCTCTCCACTCATGCGGAACCCGGTTACGCGACCCCAAGGACGGCACCCGACCATTTTGGCAAATTCCGGGGAGATACTGGAAGTACCCTCCCCTGTGTCAAAGAGGAATGTCCCGGTGTGCCCAGCCACTGTCGCAGTGACGGTAGCTTGCATCTTGAGATAGGGGTCCAGCCGTATACGCGCCAACGGGCCTGAATCTCGCTCCGGCCGTTCTCTGGATTCCTGGATTGCAGTACAGGCCGTTACTAACGCCGTTAATGCTATGGCGATCGTTCGAGCCGTTCGCATGATCATCAGACCGTGCCGGCCGCAACGGGCCCCGCCTTGCGCTGCCTGGGGATCAGCGACAGGACCAGACCGGCTACAGTCAATCCGAGGATCAGGTAAATGACGGCCATACCGGCCTTTTCGCTTGACGCGCCGGTCGTGACCACGGATAAATGTGATTAACAAATGCGCCTCCCAGTTGTT
>JBEKWD010000435.1:0-2912 GCA_049513435.1 Steroidobacteraceae bacterium
GCAGCAGGAAAAGCACCTCGAAGTGCAGGCAAGCTCCGATGGCGAAGGCCTCAACGCGATCGCGGGCGCGACGCGTGCGCACCTCGCGAACATGGTCTGGGGCGTGACCAAGGGCTACGAGAAGAAGCTCGAGCTCGTGGGCGTCGGCTATCGCGCCGCGGTGCAGGCGAAGAGTCTCACCCTGACGCTCGGCTTTTCGCATCTGATCAACTATGCGATCCCGGAGGGCGTGACCATCGAGACGCCCAGCCAGACCGAGATCGTGGTGAAGGGCATCGACCGTCAGCGCGTCGGACAGACGGCGGCGGAGATTCGCGGATTCAGGCCGCCGGAGCCTTACAAGGGCAAGGGCGTGAAGTATTCGGACGAAAAGATTTCGCTGAAAGAGGCGAAAAAGAAGTAATCACATGAAGCTGCACAAGAAAGACACGCGATTGCGGCGGGCGCTGCGCAGCCGTGTGAAGATCAAGGAGCTCGCCGCGCTGCGGCTCTCCGTCCACCGCACGCCGCGCCACATTTATGCGCAGATCTTTGCCGCCGAGGGCGACAAGGTGCTGGTGGCGGCCTCGACCCTGCAGAAAGACGTGCGCGGCGAGCTGAAGACCACCGGCAACGTCGAGGCCGCCAAGGCTGTCGGCCGCGCCATTGCGGAGCGGGCCAAGGCGAAGGGCATCGGCAAGGTTGCATTCGACCGTTCCGGCTTCATGTATCACGGCCGCGTGAAAGCGCTGGCGGATGCCGCCCGCGAGGCGGGTCTCGAGTTCTAACGGAGACATTATGGCGAGAACAGAAAAACCGATGTCCGGAGACGACCTGCTCGAAAAGCTGGTCGCCGTGAATCGCGTCGCGAAAGTGGTCAAGGGCGGCAAGCAGTTCGGGTTCACCGCCCTCACCGTGGTGGGCGACGGCGCCGGGCGCGTGGGCTTCGGCTACGGCAAGGCGCGCGAGGTGCCGGTGGCGATATCGAAGGCCATGATGCAGGCGCGCAAGAGCCTGGTGAACGTGTCGCTGAAGAACGATACGTTGTTCTACGCGGTCAAAGGACGGCATGGAACGACGCGCGTCTACATGCAGCCGGCCGCGGACGGTACCGGTGTGATCGCCGGCGGCGGCATGCGCGCCGTGTTCGAGTGCGCGGGCGTGCGCAACGTGCTCGCCAAGAGCTACGGATCGCGCAATCCCATCAACGTGGTGCGGGCGACCATGGACGCGCTCGGCAAGCTCCGCACGCCGGACGACATCGCCGCCAAGCGCGGCAAGAGCGTCGAGGAAATCGTGGGTTAACCGTATGAGCGACAAATCCCTCAAAGTCACCTTGATCAAGAGCATGGCGGGGCAGCTCGCGAACATCCGCGCCTGCGCGCGCGGGCTGGGCCTGCGCCGCATCGGTCACAGCGTGGTCGTGGCGGATACCCCGTCGAACCGCGGCATGATGTTCGCGGCGAGCCACATGCTGCGAGTGGAGCCTGCGGACGCAGCGAGCTTAAAGAGCTCAAGGTAAGAGAATCACTATGCGCTTAAACACCATCAAGCCGGCAGCCGGCGCCAAAAAGCCGCATTTGCGGGTCGGGCGCGGCGCCTCCGCGGGGCAGGGCAAGACCTGCGGACGCGGGGTCAAAGGTCAGCGCGCGCGTAAGGGCGGCTACCACAAGGTTGGGTTCGAGGGCGGCCAGATGCCGCTGCAGCGGCGCTTGCCGAAGACCGGCTTCCGCTCCGCCATGAAGGCGAGCCGCGCCGAGCTCACGCTCAGCGATCTGATGCGCGTCTCCGCGAGCGAGGTCACGCTGGCCGCGCTCATCGAGGCGAGCCTGGTGCCGGAATACACCGAGCGGGTGAAGATCATTCTTTCGGGCAGCGTCAGCAAGGCCTTCGTCATCAAGGACAAGGCGATCGCTGCGACCAAGGGCGCCAAGAGCGCGGTCGAGTCGGCCGGCGGCCGCTTCGAGGTCTGAGAGCCGCCATGGCCACATCGACCAGCGCTGCCACTGCCTTAGGAGACATGACGCGCTTCCAGGAGATGCGCAATCGCCTGTGGTTCCTCCTCGGCGCGCTGGTGGTGTATCGCATCGGCACGTTCATCCCGGTCCCCGGCATCGACGCGGCGAAGTTCGCGCAGTTCTTCTCGGGGCAGCAGGGGACGCTGCTCGGCATGTTCAACATGTTCTCGGGCGGTGCACTGCAGCGCTTCAGCATCTTCGCCCTGAACGTGATGCCCTACATCACGGCCTCGATCATCGTGCAAATGGCCTCCATGGTGTATGCGCCGTGGAATCAAATTCGCAAGGACGGCGAGTCCGGCCGGCGCAAGCTGATGCAGTACACCCGCTACGGCACCGTGGGGCTCGCGGCATTCCAGGGTTTTGGAGCCGCGCTCGCCATCCAGAACGCGGGCAACAACCTGGTTCCCAACCCCGGGCCTCAATTCTTGTTCATCGCGACCGTCTCGATCACGACGGGCACCATGTTCGTGATGTGGCTCGGCGAGCAGATCACCGAGCGCGGTATCGGCAACGGCATCACCATGATCATCGTCGCCGGTATCGTCGCGGGGCTGCCGCGCGCCATCGGCAACACCCTGGAAATGGTGCGCTCGGGCGAGATGAACCCGCTCATCGTGCTGCTGATTCTCGTGGTGGTGATCGGGGTGACCTTCTTCTGCGTGTTCATCGAGACGGCGCAGCGCAAAATCCAGGTGAATTACGCGAAGCGCCAGGTCGGCCGGCGCATGATGCAGGGCCAGAGCACGCACCTGCCGTTCAAGCTCAACATGGCGGGCGTCATTCCGCCGATCTTCGCCTCGAGCTTGCTGGTATTCCCCGCGACCCTCGCGCAGTTCTTCGGCAACAGTCCGAATCCGAACGCGTTGCAGCGCACTCTGCAGAAGATCGCGGCGATCCTGAATTACGGCCAGC
>JBEKWD010000436.1:0-2910 GCA_049513435.1 Steroidobacteraceae bacterium
TTCGGTGATGTCGCCGGCAAGGGCGTGCGCGCGGCAATCGGTGTGGCCGAATTGCCTAACGCCGTACCGGTCGAGATCGAGATGATTGTTGAAGTCAAAGATTAGTGCGCAAGTCCGATATTGCCGTTGCATCACTGTGGCTGGCCATGCTCGTGGCCGGCCGCGGTTGGACGCAGGCACCAGCGCCGTCGCCGTCTCCGCTGCAGCCGGCGCCGCAGGAACATCTGTCTCCCGCGGCCACGCAGTGGTGGGCTGACATCAGCGCCCTTGCCGATGACCGCATGGAGGGCCGGCTGACCGGATCGAGCGGATATCTGCGCGCCGCCGATTATGTGATCTCCCGCTTTCGCTCCGAAGGTCTTCAGCCCGCGGGCGTTGATGGATATCTGCAGCCGGTAGCTTTTGAGCAGCAGGTCGTTGATCAAGCTGCCTCGACTGCTGAACTGGTGTCGATAGACGGCACCTCAACGCCGTTGCATATCAGCGAGGATGCACTGATCAGCGCGACAGGTGCTCCGCGACCGCCCTACGTCAATGCGCCCATGGTGTTCATCGGTTATGGGCTGCATCTGCCGCAGCAAGGCTATGACGATTTCGCCGGCATAGATCTGAAAGGCAAAATCGCTGTCGTTCTCAGTGGCGGCCCGGCGCAGATCAGCGGGTCGATCAAGGCAAACGCTCGCTTCGCACGGCCCAGACTGCTTGCCGAGCGCGGTGCAGTAGGACTGATCAGCCTCACGACTCCGCATCAGGTCGAGATTCCCTGGACGCGTCTGAAATTGCTCTCGAGCCAGCCTGGCATGTACCTTGCCGACGCCAAATTGCGCGATGTCAAAGACCAATTTTTGCTCGTGACGGTGGATCCCGAGAAAGCAGAGCTCCTGTTCAAAGGCACGGGACATACCTTTGCCGAACTCTGCGCCGTCGCCGACGCCTCCAAGCCGCTGCCGCGATTTGAGCTGCCGCAACGCATCCGGGCGACGGTGGTCGCACACCGCGAGCCATTGAGCTCACCGAATATCGTTGCCAAGCTGCCGGGCCGCGATTCCAAGCTCGCTGCGCAATATGTGGCGATCTCGGCACACCTGGATCATCTGGGCATCGGTGAGCCTATCAACGGCGACCGGATTTACAACGGAGCGATGGATGATGCCTCGGGTGTGGCCTCCGTATTGGACATCGCACACCGACTCAGGAGCGCAGCGAGTCGGCCGCGACGTTCGATTTTATTCGTCATCGTTACCGGCGAGGAAAAGGGCCTTTTGGGATCGCACTACTATGCCGTGCATCCGACCGTCCCCCAGGGCTCGATCGTGGCCGATCTCAATCTCGACATGCCGCTGCCATTCTGGCCGCTCAAAAGTGTTGTTGCACTTGGCGACGGGGAAAGCACACTCGGCGCCGATGCGCGGGCAATCGCGTCCGACAGAGGCCTGACGCTACTGGCCGATCCGCTGCCGGATCACAATATCTTTATTCGTACCGACCAGTTCAGCTTCGTGCGCGAGGGCGTGCCGGCACTGGCCTTCTGGTTCGGCTATGCACCGAACACACCGGAGTTTCAACTCGTCGTCCATTGGCTCAACACGCGCTACCACTCCCCGTCCGACGATCTGCAGCAACCGGGAATCTTCAAGGAAGACGCGGTGAAGCTCGATGAGTTTGTTGCCGCCCTTGCGCTGCGCGTTGCCGACGCGGATACGCGTCCTGACTGGTTACCCACCAGCGTTTTTCGCCGCGACTTGACTCATTGAGCAGCGCGGACCGACTCGAGTCGGCAAACAAACAGCCGCTGTCACTGCTTAACGAATTTCTCGACCTTGCCGCTGAGCAGACCCAGATAGACGTCGCCATTGGCAGCGACCGCTGCCCCGTGCGACTCCGTACTGCCCTCTGCCGGCAACCTGCCAATGACGCTGCCATTCAAATCGCGCAGCACTCCGCCGGTCCAGACATGCTGGTCCTTGCTCATCACGAGCGCAGAGACGCCGCCGGTGTGGTCCCACTCAGTTAAAAACTTGCCGTTAGCGTCAAAGACTTCGACCCGTTGATTTTCTCGATCGGCCACATAAATTCGACCCGTGGCATCGATTACGAGATTGTGAGGCAGTTGGAATTGTCCCGGACCATTTCCTCTGGCGCCAAACTGGCTTAGATATTTTCCCTGCGGCGAAAAGCGCACGATCCGCGCATTACCGTAGCCATCGCTGACCACGATATCTCCGTTCGGAGCGACGGCCACATCGGTCGGCAGATAGAAAGTATCGGCGCTCATACCAGCTTTACCTTTGGTACCGAGCGTCATGATCGTGTGTCCCTGCGGATTCAACTTATAAACGACTTGCCCCGGCGCATCGACAACCCAGATGTTGCCCGCCGAATCGGTTCGAATCTCGTGCGCTCCACAATTGCTGCATCCGGACGGGCCATAGACGGCCTGGTAGGCTGACATGGTGATGGTGCGATCTGCCTGTTGCATAGGCATGATCTTGCCCTGACTGAATTTGACGTCTCCCCAGGGGCCAACAAGATCTCCATTGGGCTTGTATTCCAAAATGGCATCATCGCCGCGATGTAGCACCAGGACATTGCCGTTCTGCTCGACGGTCACACCGGGGACTTGCCAGTAATTCCATGGGCCAGCTGGGAGGCCTTTGTCCCCGAGGGCTGGCTTCGGCCACTCTGGTACTGCCTTGTAGTTCAGCACGGGCGCATCCCAACCCGGCTTGACGGCAGCAGTTTGTTGACCCATTGAAATGCCTGCGTAACAAAGCAGACAAAGCATCAATACTGAAGAGCGAATAACGCACATACGGCGCTCCTTGGCCGCCTTGCGCGTCCGCGCCAACGGCCTTTGTGGCTTAGAATGTTCCCCGCGCAGCCCCCTGCGGCATTAGATCATACGGGAGG
>JBEKWD010000437.1:0-2895 GCA_049513435.1 Steroidobacteraceae bacterium
CTGGATTTCCGTCAACAGCTGGGATGGCGTGCGGCGCTTCACCGGCGTACAGCAGCTCGCCGAGTTTCCCCTGGCGGTGATCGCCGGTTTGTCCGAGCGCGAGCAATTGGCCGCCGCGCTTCGCAGCAGGAACGTGTTTCTGTGGCGCGCGGCCCTTGGCAGCCTCTTTATCCTGGTGCTCGGCGCGACGCTCGGACGCATGAGCTGGCAGCTCTCAGAGGCCAGACAGCGCGAGAGCGAAGCTAAATTGTCCTATGCGCTGCGCGTCGAGCACCTCGCCTATCATGACAGTCTCACGGCATTGCCCAATCGCAGCCTGTTCAACCGGCTCTTGACCCAGGCCATCCGCGAAGCCCAGCGTCACGAGAGGCAATTGGCCGTAGCATTCATCGATCTGGATCAATTCAAACTGATCAACGATACGATTGGTCACGAAGCCGGTGATCAGTTACTGCGTGAGGTCGCGAGCAGGCTCACGGGTTGCGTGCGGGAAAGCGACACGGTTGCCCGCCTCGGCGGGGATGAGTTCGTGCTGCTGTTGACGGAGCTGAAGGAAGAGAAATATGCCGCCACGGTCGCGCAGAAGATCGTGGCCGTGCTCGCCAGGCCGTTTGTGTTGATGGGTCAGGAATTCAATGTGACCGCGAGCATCGGCATCAGCACGTATCCACTGGACGGCCGCGACGAGCGTACGCTGATGAAGAACGCCGACATCGCGATGTATCACGCCAAAGAAGCCGGCAAGAACAATTTTCGATTCTATTGTGCGAGGCTCAACGCCAACTCGCTTGAGCGCCTCACCCTGGAATCCAACCTCAGGCGCGCACTGGAGCGTAATGAGTTCGAGCTTTACTACCAGGCCAGGCGCGACATCCGCAATGACCGCATAACGGGCGTCGAGGCGCTGCTGCGCTGGCGGCACCCGGAATTGGGGATCGTACCGGCCGCGCGGTTCATATCGGTGGCAGAAGATACCGGTCTGATCGTGCCCATCGGCAAGTGGGTGCTGCAGACAGCCTGCCAGCAAAACGTGGCGTGGCAAAGGCAGGGATTACCCCGTATGGGCATCGCCGTGAATCTGACGGCGCGCCAGTTCTACGATGAGCATCTGTTGCGCGACGCGGCCTCGATACTTGCCTCGACCGGCATGCACCCGGGGCTGCTCGAGCTGGAGATTCATGAGAGCCTGCTGATTCATGACATCAACAAGACGCTGCATATATTGACGGGACTCAAGGCCCTGGGTATGCGCATCGCCATCGATAATTTTGGCGCGGGCTATTCCTCGCTGGCCGCTTTGCAGCGCTTCCCACTCGATACGATCAAGATCGATCAGTCATTTATTCAGGACGTGTCATCGCCTGGCAAAGACCGCGATGTGACCGCGGCCATCATCGCCATGGGAAAGAGCCTGAGCCCAACCGTCGTGGCTCAGGGCGTAGAGACCAAAGAACAGGCCGATTTCCTGCGCAAGCACGCCTGCAATGAGTGTCAGGGATTTTATTTCAACAAGCCGTTGTCGATACAGCAGTTCACCGAGCTGTTGTACGCGCAGACGAAGACAGACTTGAAACAGGTAGTGGGATCCTGATCATTCAGGGCGGCGTCGCCGGTGGGCCAGGCTCTGCTGGCTCAGGCGCCGCTGGGTTCACCAGTGCTGGTGCTGCCGCTGATGCCGCCGGAAGTGTCACGGGCTGCTCCTGCCATCCGCCGCCCAGCGCCGAGTACAGGTGCACCAGCGCACCCAGATTGTTGCCGTAGGCCTGGGACAGCAGCAGCTCGGCCGTGAAAAGATCGCGATCGGCGTCGATCACATCGAAGTACGAGGCATAGCCGATCCGATAACGCGCGAACGCGATTTCCCGCGAGCGTCGCAAGGCATTGACCTGCTCGGCTTCGCGCTGCTCAAACTCCCCATATTTCTGGTAGTCGACCAGTGCGTCAGCGACGTCCTGGAAGGCCGCCTGCACGGTCTTCTCGTATTGGTAGAGCGCCTCGCGTTTACGCGCATCGGCCACCTGGACCTGGTAGAGATTGGACTGCACGCTCAGCAGCGGCTGCAGCAGGCTGACGCCCGCGCTCCACTCCGCGGCGGGCGCCGTGAACAGATGATTGAACGGTACGGATAGCGAGCCGTCGCTGCCGGTCAGAGAAATATTGGGAAACAGCGCCGCCTTGGCGACGCCTATTTCTGCGTTGGCGGCTACGAGCGTCTCCTCGGCCTGCAGTACGTCCGGACGGCGCTCGAGCAATTGCGATGGCAGGCCCGGTGGAGGACGCGGCGGTGCTTCAGGCACCGCTTCCCCATAGTGTGCGCGTGTCACGGTGGTGGGATTTTCGCCCTCAAGGATACTGATCATGTCCTCGTCCTCGGCGATCTGGCGTTCGAGGTCCGGGATGTTGGCACGCGCGGCGGCGAGCTGGGCTTCGGCGGCGGCAACATCCAGACCGGTGACATAGCCGCGATCATGCTGTGCGTGCGTGAGCTGGACGAACTTCTCGCGCGTACCCACCGTGCGCCGTGTGATCTGCAGCTGACTATCGAGCGAGAGCAAATTAAAGTAAGCCGTGGCCAGCTGCGCCACGAGCGTGACGCGCACGGCGCGCTGCCCGTAGCGCGAACCCAGCAGGTTCGCGCGCGCAGCCTCATTCATACGCCTGAGCTGCCCCCATATATCCAGCTGCCAGGAGGCCTGCAGCTGCACCTGGGCCTCATTGGCCATCCGCGCCTCACCGGGCAGCACCGCATACGCGGAGCTCTCCTCGCGCTCCGCTCCGGCAGCGACGGAGAGCTGCGGCAAGTAATAGAGACGTGTCGAGCCGAGCTGGGCGCGCGCCTCATCGATGCGTGCAAGCGCGGTCTTGACGTCAAAGTTGTTCTTCAGCGCGGTGTCG
>JBEKWD010000438.1:0-2894 GCA_049513435.1 Steroidobacteraceae bacterium
CGAGCAGGACCTGCGTGTCTTCGCCTCCGGCCGCATCGCGGAGTTTGCCAACGAACGGCCCTCCGGGCCGATCGATCCGGCGCGCGCTTATACGGATGCGCGCAACGTGACGCTTGCGGGGCTGATCCTGGACGTGCGTCGGCGCGGACCGCGCGTGAATTTCGTGCTGGACGATCGCAGCGCTCGCATGGAAGTCACACTGTTCGAAGAGGTATTTCAGCGCCACCGCGACATCATCGTGAAGGACGCGCTGGTTCAGGTCGAGGGGGCACTGCGCTTCGACGAATTCAGTGATGCCTGGCGCCTGGCAGCTAAGCAGGTGAGCGCGCTCGAGGCCGTTCGCGAACGTTTGGCCCGCTCGCTGTTGGTGCGCTGGCCACGCGCGCTCGCCGCGCTGCCCACGGCATCGAGCTCGCTCGCGCGCTTGCATGAGCTGCTCGCGCCATATCGCGGCGGTCAGTGCGCCGTGCTGCTGCGCTATCGTTGCCAGGCCGCCAGCGGCGTGCTGAGCTTCGGCGCGGAATGGAAAGTGCGCCCCGCGGCCGCGCTGCTCGAGCGGCTCGAGGAGCTGCTCGGCCCCGGCAGCGTGCAGTTGCGCTATACGGTTGCGAGCGCCGCCAGCGAGGCCGTGGGCTGAGGTTGCGATCGGTCGCCGGGCCCCTTAGGCTTCGCAGATGGCCGTCAGTTTCCTCGAATTTGAGCAGCCAATCGCCGAACTTGAGGCCAAGATCGAGGAGCTCGGTCATGTGACCTCGGATGCGAAGGTCAACATCCAGGAGGAGATCTCGCGGCTGCGCGCCAAGAGCCGCGCGCTGACCAAATCGATCTTCGCGAGCCTCACGCCCTGGCAGATCACGCAGCTCGCGCGTCATCCGCAGCGGCCCTATACGCTCGATTACGTCGGCGCCGTGTTTACGGATTTCGTGGAGTTGCACGGCGATCGCATGTACGCCGACGACATGGCGATCGTCGGTGGCCTCGCGCGCCTGGAGGGCGAGGCGGTCATGATCATCGGCCATCAGAAGGGGCGCGATACCAAGGAGCGCGTGCGGCGCAACTACGGTATGCCCAAACCTGAAGGCTACCGCAAGGCGCTGCGGCTCATGAAGCTCGCCGAGCGCTTCGGCCTGCCGCTGATCACACTGATCGACACTCCGGGTGCTTATCCGGGCGTCGGTTCCGAGGAGCGTGGCCAGAGCGAGGCGATTGCGCGCAATTTGTTCGAGATGTCCTCACTGCGCGTGCCGATCATCGCTGTTGTGATCGGCGAGGGCGGCTCAGGCGGGGCGCTCGCGATCGGCGTCTGCGACCGGCTGCTGATGCTACAGTTCAGTACTTATTCGGTGATTTCGCCCGAAGGCTGTGCCTCGATCCTCTGGAAGAGCGCCGACAAGAAAGAGGTCGCAGCCGACGCGCTGAATCTGACGGCGGAGCGATTGAGCGCTCTTGGACTGGTGGACGAAGTCTTGATGGAGCCCCTCGGCGGCGCACATCGCAATCCGGTGGTCATGAACCACACCTTGCGTGAAGCCCTCATGCGTCATCTGACACAGCTCAAGGCGCTGCCGATCGAGGAGCTGCTCGAGCAGCGCCTCGCGCGCATCGCCGCTTTTGGAGTCTACGACGAGAGTCCGCCGTGAAGGCGCCGCGCGGCCGCGTGCGCGCCGCCGCCAACGCCAGAGCGACCGACCTCGAACTCGCCGCGCCGGACTCACCGGCGCGCTTCACATTGCGCTGGCTCAGTGCACGTCTGCGCGCCCTGCAGGGCCCGTTGCGGGGCCAACGATTCTGCCTCGCCTATTCCGGCGGCCTTGACTCGAGCGCGTTGCTGGCAGCGCTCGCGCAATTGCGCGGGCGCGAGGGCTTCGAGCTGCGCGCACTGCATGTCGATCATGGCCTGCATCCGCAGTCGGCGGCGTGGGCCACCGCCGCCAAGGCGCGCGCGCGCGCCTGGCGGGTGCCCTGCGAGAGCATTGCGCTGCAGCTCAAGCTTACGCGTGGCCAGTCGCTGGAGGCCGTCGCACGCCAGGCACGCTACCAGGCGCTGAGTGAGCGGCTCGCGAGCGATGAGGCGCTGCTCACGGCACATAACCAGAACGATCAGCTCGAGACCATGCTGCTCGCGCTGTTGCGTGGCAGCGGTGTGCGCGGGCTCGCGGCCATGCGTGCGCGCTCAATCCTGGCGGGCATGGTGCTGTTGCGCCCGCTGTTGCCGATCGCGCGTGCGCAGCTGGAAGCCTTTGCACGCGCGCGCGCTCTGGACTGGAGCGAAGATCAGACCAATCTCGATGAGCGCTTCGATCGCAACTACCTGCGCCGCCGGGTATTGCCGGCCATGACGGCGCGCTGGCCCGCCGCCAGCGTGACGGCCAGCCGCAGCGCCGCGCACCTGGCAGAGGCTGTAAGCCTGCTCGAGCGTGTGGCCCGGGCGATCGCCACGCCGGCGCTGGACGGCAGTGCGCTGCGCGTGAGCGTATTGCGGCGTCTGTCCTTGCCGGCGCGGGCCAATGTCGTGCGCTGGTGGATCGCTGCGCGCGGCCTGAGCGTGCCTGATCACACGCGACTGCGCGAGATCGTCGGGCCGATGCTTGCGGCCAGGCCCGATGCTCGCGCGCAGGTGCAGTGGCGCGGGGGCGCATTGCGGCGGCACGGCGATCGGCTGCTCGCTATGCAGGTCGAGCCGCCTGAGACGTCGAGCTCGAGCATCGAGTGGGACTGGCGCTCGCGCCCGTGGCTGGCGCTTGGCGGCGGTCGAGCACTCGGGCTGATCAACGATCCGCATGGCGATGTGGATCTGTCCGCGCTGCCCTGTCCGCTGCGTGTGGCTTTCCGGCGAGGCGGGGAGCGCATGCGCAGCGCCCAAGGTCGAATGGCCCTCAAGGATCTGCTGCAGT
>JBEKWD010000439.1:0-2875 GCA_049513435.1 Steroidobacteraceae bacterium
GATGTCGTCGGCGTAGGGTGCCATGGCTTCCTGAATCCATTGGTGACCGTCCGCCGACTGGCGGCTAGGGTCGTAGAAATTGTCCAGGAGAGGGAAGCGCGTGATCCACGTGTGCGCGTTCGGCGTGACCGGAGTGCCTCCGGCTGCGGAGCCGTCGCCGAACACTGCTAACGAGGGGTCGCCATTGCCGGCGGCCACGTCGCCCAGGATCTGATCATAGGTGCGGTTTTCACGGATGATCACGAACACGTGCTTGATCACCGAGGGATCGCCGATGTGGGCCGGAAGTGCGACCGGCGGGGTAGTCGGGCTGCCACCGGAGGCAGACTCGATATTTTGCGTCAGATCCCAGTGGTTATTCAGGAAAACCTGGCTCGTATACTTCGCCAAGGTTTTCGCACTTGGTAATGGGACGATACTGATAGTGCCATTGTCCTGGTGGGTGTTGTAGCTGCAAACGCCGTGGTCGCACTCGTACGAATAACGCGTGCCGATGCCCTTGTCGTTGGCGACGATGAGTACCTTATCGGTCGTATCGAGGACGACGGAGGCCGGAGCATAAGCCACCGGAATCATCCCTTCGACGGAAAAGCTTTTGAGGTTGACCACCGCGATCGCGTTGGCGTTGTAAAGTGCAACGTAGGCAACGCCTGTCTTTTCATTGACGGCGATCGAGTTGGGCGCGGCGCCATAGGCTGGTTGGCCAGAGCCGGGCACTTCGATGGGCAGTCCGAGGTTGATCGTCGTCTGCACCTCGTTAGTGGTCGTGTTGATCACCGAGATGGTGTCGCTGTAGGTATTGGCGACCAGCACGTACTGCTTGTAGAGCGCCAACCCGGTCGGGTGCAGACCGGTCGCGATTGTATCGGTAACGGTCAGCGAGCCCAGATCAACCACAGAAACCGTACCAGTGACTGCGGCGCCAACGAACGGGTCGGCGACGATTTCAGTGCCGGCGGAGTTGATCTGGAAGTCCGACTCCGTAGCGGCTCGGCCACCCTCGTTGCTCACATAGGCGGTGGTGCCAGCGCTGTTGATCACGATGCTGTGCGGCGCGTTGCCCACGCGAATCTGTGGGCCCTGCACCGGCGGGTTCGCGGTCAGGTTGATCTGGGTGAGCGTATCGTTCTGGTTCAGCAGGGCGTATGCGCTCGTGCCATCGGCAGAGAGCGCGACGCCGCCGGGATAAGAGGTGTACCCGGAATAGAACGAGCCGCAGGGGTTGTCATAAGCGGCCGGCGGGCTGTTTGGAAAGCAGGCGATGAAGGAATTGTTCGGAGCCACATAAACTTGCGCATTGTCTGACAACAAGCCCTGTGCATTGACGTTGGCAATGGTGACATTGCTGCTGTCCTGGCTAAACACCAGATGGCTGCCATCCGCCGAATAAGTTATGCCGCTGTAGCTGCCGCTCGGATCCGCTGCGAACGGGACGTAGTTTTGCAGAACAACGCCGCTGACGGTGTCGAACACCTCGACGGCGCCGTTGCCATCGGCCGTCGACGTACCCATGGTCAGGACGGCCGCAGTGTGATTGCTGCTATTGGGGTTGAGCGCGATGGCCTTCGCGCGCACCCGTATGCCAAGGTTGACTTGTGCGCCGGCCGGAGTGATGACCTGCCCATCGCTGACGACCCACGATCCGTTCGGCTGCGGCCCGACGAAGTAGGTCGGATACTCCTGGGACTGACCAGCAGCGAGCGTCGACAAGCTCAGCCCCGCCGCCAGTACGCCGCTGAGCGGACGCAGACCGTTGAGTCGAGACTTATTTCGAGACTTCCTTTGAGGCTTATTTCGAGAAGCTTTTCCAGACATACCGTTCTCCTCTTTGTATTTTTTTCACGCAAGTGCGATCGGCCGTGCGACGTCGGAATGAAATGCGACCAGCGCCGCGTAGAAGTTGTTGAGGGCGAATCTTAACAACCGCTTGTGACGGCTTTATGAAGGTCCAGTGAATTTTTCCTTCACCAGGATGAATTTTTTCTCGCGGATTGTGACCCACAGCTCGACGTCAAGGGGAGTACGTTTCGTGGGCATTGTTTTTGTGCTTTTCCGGTGGGTGATCTTCCGCCCAATCACGATCGAGCAGCACCCGCGTTCAGTTCCGATCTCGTCACGGATTCTGCTTAACATCGACGAGCGCGCGCAACGGCCCCAACCAGGGTTCGTAACGCCGCCAGCGCGCAACCGAAGTGCGATAAATCGGCTGTCGCGCTTGCCACTTGCTCGGCGTGTTCACCGCTCGCGGATTGGATTCGGGCCGCAGGCACGCGTCGTCCCACGCCAGGCCGCAGGCCGCAATCATCCGCCGGATGACGGGTTCGGGCGCGCGCGTCAGCTCCTCGTAATCGACCTCGATGAAGCGATCCGCCCGCAGCACTCTCCGCCAATGGTCCATGAGCCGCTGGTAGTCGCGAAAATACGCGACCAGTTCGGCGCCTCCGGTCGGAAACGCCATGCCCGGACGGAAATGAGTTTGATGGATCGACAGCGCCGTGTCGATTGCAGCGCGGCGGCAGTGGATAATGGTTGCCCGCGGGAATGCCACGTGGATCAGCCCTGCCCAAAGGAAGTTGAATGGCATCTTGTCGGTGACTCGCGCCGCCGTCGGCGCGATCGCGCGCAGCACGCCGAGATAGTCTGCCGCCGCCTTGGCAAAGAACTCCGTGGCGACGTACTCCGAGACCCGATGCTCCGTGGGAACGAACGGCCCCTCGTTTCCCGCCGCGCTGTTCCCGGCAACACCGGCACGGTGCCACTCCGCCCCGCGCTGATTCCAGAAATGCAACTCGCTGCCCGCCCCGACCTCGGGATGCATGGAGACGATCTGCTCGACCAGAGTTGTGCCGGACCGCGGCATGCCGATGATCAGCAC
>JBEKWD010000440.1:0-2867 GCA_049513435.1 Steroidobacteraceae bacterium
AGATCGAACACGTCATTCAGCGTATCCGCGAAGCCGGATTCCAGCCCCATGTTACGCGTGGCACCGAGCGAACAATCGTTGCGGCGGTTGGCAGTGGCGGTCGCCGCCACGAGATCGAGGCGCTATCGGTCGCGCCCGGTGTGGACAATGTGGTCGCCATCGCGCAGCCCTTCAAGCTGGTCAGCCGTCAAACCCGCCCACAACCATCGATCGTAGACGTTGGCGGCGTCAAGATTGGAGGCGCGGACGTAGTCGTGATTGCGGGACCGTGCTCGGTCGAGTCGCGCGAGCAGCTGTTAGAAACAGCCAAAGGCGTAAAGCGCGCCGGTGCGAATATGTTGCGAGGCGGCGCTTATAAACCGCGCACCTCTCCCTATGAATTCCAGGGGCTCGGAATCGAAGCGCTGAAAATTTTGCGCGAAGGGCGCGAGCTCACCGGACTGCCGGTAGTAACCGAGGTGATGAGTACCGAAGACATCGACGTGATTTGCGACTACGCCGACATGCTTCAGGTTGGGGCGCGCAACATGCAGAACTTCGCGCTGCTGCGTCGGCTCGCAACTCTCAAGAAGCCAATCCTGCTCAAACGGGGGCCGTCCGCCAGTGTGAAAGAGTGGCTGTTGGCAGCGGAGTACCTGCTCTCTGGGGGAAACGATCAGGTCGTTCTTTGCGAGCGTGGTATCAAGACATTCGAAACCGGCATGCGTAACACCTTCGATCTGGCCGCTGTCGCTCTCGCCAAGGAACTTTCGCACCTGCCGGTGGTCGCCGATCCCTCGCATGGCACCGGCAAGCAGAGTCTGATTGGCCCGGTCTCGCGGGCTGCGATTGCTGTCGGCGCCGATGGCCTCATTGTCGAGGTGCATCCCTGCCCTGAGCGCGCCCTCTCTGACGGGCCTCAATCTCTCGATCTTCGACAGTTTGAGAGCGTGATGCGCGGGCTGAGCGCGCCCTTGCGCTCTGTGCTGGCCGGGAGTTCGGCCCGCGCTTAGAGGGCTGGCCGGGCCAATTTGTCACCCAGCCAAGTCCCGACCTGGCCCCCGCCTTATTTTCTTCGAGTTACGAACCTTTATGGTGCTTCGGCTCCGTTGAGCGGGCCAAATTGTCCCCTCCCATCTCTTGGCCGGAAGCCTCTCAACTACATGTAAATACATGGGTTAACTCTGCTCTAATTGGCCTCGCGATTGCCCATTAAAGGCCAGGCACGAGGGCGTAGCTTATGGCATGTCCTTCGAAAAAGCCGATACAAAACCTTATGAAGAACAGCGATAAATCGCAGATCACATACGGACGCAAAGACCGTCCGCTCGGTACCCCGGCGTTTAGTGCTGCCTGGGGCCGAATTCTCGCACTGGTACTGCTGGCTGTCTCTGCAGTTCCTTCTTATGCTGGCCCGAAGCCAGCACCGGGCAAGACACCGAAGTTTGCCTCCGATCTTCAGCAACGCCTGGATGCGAATGGCATGGTGACCGTTATCGTTCAACATCGCCAGATGCCTTCTGTCGCACATTTGAAGAGCATGCAGGGCCGTGGGGCGGCGATTAAATCGCAATTCCACAGCATCCGTGCCGTCACAATGCGCGTGCCCGCCAGCATGTTGGCGGAATTGGCGGCTGATCCCAATGTCACCTACATCACGCCGGACCGTACGCAAAAGATGGCCGCTAACCCGGTCACCGAAGAGTACGCGACCGCAGTCGAGGCGGATGTTGCGGCATCGCAGTATGGGTTCGATGGCACCGGAGTTGGGGTCGCGGTCATTGACAGCGGTGTCGCGGCGCATCCCGATCTGAACAATGCCAACGGCGTCAGCCGCGTCGTCTATAGCCAGAGCTTTGTAGCTGGCGACTCCACGACTTCCGACGAGTTCGGGCACGGAACACATGTGTCGGGCTTGATCGGTGGCAACGGCTCTAGCTCCGGCACGGCCAAAGGCTATGCCGCGACCTATGCCGGTATGGCTCCTAACGTAAACATTGTCAACCTGCGCGTCCTGGATCAGAACGGATCAGGCACCGACAGCGGAGTCATCGCGGCCATCGAGGAAGCGATCACACTGCAAAGCACCTACAACATCCGAGTCATCAACATGTCGTTGGGACGTCCGGTGTTTGAGAGCTACACCCTCGATCCGGTGGACCAGGCAGTGGAAGCCGCCTGGAAGGCCGGCATTGTGGTTGTGGCAGCCGCCGGCAACAATGGACGTTATCTTCCTACGGACGGTTTTGGCACCATCGTGGTTCCGGGAAACGATCCCTCGGTGATTACGGTGGGAGCGGCCATGACGGAGCTGACACTGACGCGGACCGACGACCAGATTGCCAGCTACAGTTCGAAAGGTCCGACGACGCTCGATCACATCTGCAAACCCGACTTGACCGCGCCGGGCAACCGGCAGGTCTCTTTGCGGGTTGCGGGCAGCACGCTGGATACGGCTTATCCACAATATGAAATTGCGCCCACGAGCGGAACTGCCATGTACTACGAATTGAGCGGTACCAGCATGGCAACGCCGCTAGTAAGCGGTGCGGTGGCGCTCATTTTGCAACAAAACCCCGGGTTAACTCCCGATCAAGTGAAGGCTCGCTTGATGAAGACGGCGTGGAAAGGTCTCGGGCAGTTTACGTATTCACATGACAACTGGGGTAATCTCTACAATAACGAGTACGACCTTTTCACTTATGGAGCGGGCTATCTGAATGTGGACGCCGCTCTCAGCAGCACGGATGTCGCGACGGGAGTAGCGCTTTCCCCGACCGCCGTCCTTAACTCGAACGGTACCGTCACCGTCACCAATACAACTCCAGACTCCAACTTCGCTGGCAGCAGCGTAGTTTGGGGCGCTTTGTCGGTGGTCTGGGGAGATT
>JBEKWD010000441.1:0-2864 GCA_049513435.1 Steroidobacteraceae bacterium
GCGACATCCGCTACCTGATCCGCATGGAGCCCGGCGTGCAGACGCCGGAGCAGACCTTGCAGCAGGCCGCCGGCTCGTGCCGCGATTCGGGCTGGCTGCTGGTGCAATTGCTGCGTCACTTAGGTCTGGCCGCGCGCTTTGTCTCGGGTTATTTGATTCAGCTCAAACCCGACGTCAAAGCGCTGGAGGGGCCGGTCGGGCCGACGGAGGATTTCACCGACCTGCACGCCTGGTGTGAGGTGTATTTGCCGGGCGCAGGCTGGATCGGGCTCGATCCGACCTCGGGGCTACTGGCGGGCGAAGGTCATATTGCGCTCGCCTGCACACCCGAGCCCTCGGCGGCCGCGCCGATCAGCGGCGCCGTCGAGGACAGCGCGGTGCAGTTCGAACACCACATGTCCGTCACGCGCATCTGGGAGGCGCCGCGCGTGACCAAGCCCTACACCGATGCGCAGTGGCGCGAGATCGAGCGGCTCGGCGCGAGCATTGACAGCGAGCTCGAGCGCTCGGATGTGCGTCTGACAATGGGAGGCGAGCCGACTTTCGTTGCGATGGACGATCCGGATGGCGAGGAATGGAACACCGCTGCCGTGGGGCCGAACAAGCGCCGTATCGCCGCCGAGCTCTACCACCGGCTGCGCGATCGCTACGCGCCGCAGGGCCTGGTGCATTTTGGTCAGGGCAAATGGTATCCGGGCGAAGCCTTGCCGCGCTGGTCACTAAATTGCTTCTGGCGCCGCGACGGCGAGCCCATCTGGCGCGAGCGCGCGCTGATCGCCGATGAGGGGCGCGATTATGACGTGACCCCGGAGCGTGCCCACTCCTTCCTCATGGGGGTCGCCGAGCGATTGGGCCTGGATGCACGGCACATCTTTGCGGCCTACGAGGACGTGTTCTACTACCTCTGGCGCGAGCGACGCCTGCCGATCAATGTCGATCCACTGGACTCGCGGCTCGAAGATCCGCTGGAGCGCGCGCGACTCATGCGGCTGTACGCGCAGGGGCTCGAGCGCATCGCCGGCCATGTGCTGCCGCTCGCGCGCGCTGCCGATGGCAAGCGCTGGCAAAGCGGCTCCTGGTTCCTGCGCGCGGTGCGTTGTTACCTGCTTCCGGGCGATTCACCACTGGGTCTGCGCCTGCCGCTGGATTCGCAGCCCTGGGTCTCGCAGACCGATTACCCGCATGTCTGGTCCCCGGATCCGATGCAGAACTTTCCGCCCCTGGCGCACTACGCGCAGGCGCGCGCGCAATTGCGGGCCGCCGCGCCTGCGCTCGGGCGCAGTGTCAGTGCCGTGCCCGAGCGCTCACCGGCGCTGCGCGAATCGGCCGCCACGATCACACGCACGGCGCTGTGCGCCGAGCCGCGCAACGGCCTGCTGTACCTATTCATGCCGCCGCTGGCGAGCGCGGAAGACTATCTGCAGCTCGTCGCTGCGATCGAGGCGACCGCCGAGGCGCTGTCTCAGCCGGTATTGCTGGAGGGCTACGAGCCGCCCAAAGATGCGCGGCTCAACAGCTTTCGTGTGACGCCGGACCCCGGCGTCATCGAGGTCAATGTTCAGCCATCCAGTAGCTGGCGCGAGCTGGTTGACGGCACGCAGTTTCTCTACGAAGCCGCGCATGCCACGCGACTGGCCACCGAAAAATTCATGCTCGATGGCCGCCATACCGGTACGGGCGGCGGCAATCACTTCGTGCTCGGCGGCGCGACGCCCACGGACTCCCCGTTCCTGCGCCGGCCGGATCTGCTCGCGAGCCTGCTGGCCTATTGGCACAACCACCCCTCGCTGTCTTATCTGTTCACGGGCCTGTTCATCGGCCCGAGCTCGCAGGCGCCGCGTGTCGATGAGGCGCGCAACGACTCGCTCTACGAGCTCGAGCTCGCCCTGCGCCAGATTCCCGAGCCGGGTGCCGCCATTGCACCCTGGCTGACGGACCGCTTGCTGCGCAACCTGCTGATCGATGTAACCGGTAACACGCATCGCGCCGAATTCTGCATCGACAAGCTCTACTCGCCGGACGGACCCAATGGCCGGCTCGGACTGCTGGAATTGCGTGCCTTCGAGATGCCACCGCATCAGCGCATGAGCCTCACGCAGCAGTTATTGCTGCGCTCATTGATTGCTCGCTTCTGGAAGCAACCCTATCGGCCCGCCAGGCTGGCGCGCTGGGGCGTAGAACTGCATGATCGGTTCATGCTGCCTTATTTTGTCGAGCAGGATTTTCGTGATGTACTCAGCGAGCAGCAGCAGGCGGGCTATGCGCTGGAGCCCGCATGGTTTGCGCCGCACTTCGAGTTCCGCTTTCCGAAGTACGGCGACTATTCGATCTTAGGTATAGGCATGGAGCTGCGTCAGGCGCTTGAACCCTGGCATGTCATGGGCGAGGAGAACGCCGCGGGCGGGGCCGTGCGCTTTGTGGATTCATCGGTCGAGCGCATTCAGGTGAGGGTCACTGATCTGCCGCCGGAGCGCTTCGTGCTCACCTGCAATGGCCGGGCGGTACCATTGCGTCCGACGGGCGCGGTCGGTGAGTTCATCGGCGCGGTGCGCTATCGGGCGTGGCAGCCGGCCTCGGCGCTGCACCCGACGATCGGCGTGCACGCGCCACTGACCTTCGACCTGGTGGATAGCTGGGGGCAACGCTCGCTCGGCGGCTGCCAATACCACGTCGCGCATCCGGGGGGCCGCAGTTACCAGACCTTTCCGGTCAACTCATTTGAAGCCGAAAGCCGGCGCCTCGCGCGCTTCTTCCGGCTGGGTCATACCCCGGGCATTGTCTCGATGACGGGCGGCGCGCTGGCCGCGAGCCTGCCATGGCCGCGCTGGTGAGCCCCGAGAGCCCGAATCCTGATTTTCCGTTTA
>JBEKWD010000442.1:0-2860 GCA_049513435.1 Steroidobacteraceae bacterium
TCGCTGACGATCTTGGCCTGATCGGCGCCGAAGAACAGCAGATCGTTATCGCGCGCGCCGCTGCGCTCCAGAATGCCCTGCAGCGCCGGCTCGCTCAGGAATTTGACGATCGGGGATTGCAGCCCATCGCGGCCACGTGCGCGCTCATTGACCTTGATGTAGGCCAGGCCCTTCGCGCCGTAGCGCGCAACATAGGCCGTATACTCATCGATCTCTTTGCGTGTCAACGCGCCGCCATCGGGCACGCGCAACAGCGCGACCCGGCCGCGTGCGTCCTGCGCCGGGGCCGAGAACACCTTGAAGTCGCAATCGCGCACCAGATCGGCCACATCGATGAGCTCGAGCGGCACGCGCAGATCCGGCTTATCTGAGCCATAGCGGCGCATCGCCTCGTGGTAACTCATGCGCGCAACGGGTGCGGGTAACTGCACGCCGAGCACCTCGCGGAACACCGTGCGCATCAGCTCCTCGATGAGCTGCAAGATCTGCTCCTGCGTCAGAAATGAAGTCTCGATATCCAACTGCGTGAACTCAGGCTGCCGATCCGCGCGCAGATCCTCATCGCGAAAGCAGCGCACGATCTGATAGTAGCGATCCATACCGGCGATCATCAGCAGTTGCTTGAAGATCTGCGGCGACTGCGGCAGCGCAAAGAACTTGCCCGGGTGGGTGCGACTGGGGACCAGGTAGTCGCGCGCGCCCTCCGGCGTGGCCTTGGTCAGCATCGGAGTTTCGATGTCGATGAACCCGTGGGCATCGAGAAAGCCGCGCATCGAGCGCGTGATGCGATGACGCAGCCGCAGTGCCTGGCTCATGCTCTCGCGCCGCAGATCCAGATAACGATAGCGCAGCCGCACTTCCTCGTTGACAGTCTCATCGAGTTGAAACGGCAATGGCTCGCAGCGGTTGAGCAGTTCCAGCTCGGTGGCCACGATTTCTACCCTGCCGGAGGCGAGGTTGGCATTGACCGTGCCGGCCGGCCGCTCCTGCACCGGGCCGCGCGCGCGCACGACAAACTCATTGCGCAGTTTTTCGGCCGTGGCGAACAGCTCCCGCTGTTCCGGATGCAACACGATCTGCACCAGGCCCTCGCGGTCGCGCAGGTCGACGAAAATCACGCCGCCATGATCGCGACGGCGATGCACCCAGCCCGCCACCGTCACTTCCTGGCCGAGCAGTTGCTCGTTGATCTGTCCGCAATAGTGAGTGCGCATATGCGGGGAGCGGATCAGGGCGCGGGCACGATGGCCGCAGCCTCGGTGGCCGCCGGCACGGTGGGCGCAATCACGCCGAGCGTCACGATCATCTTCATGGCCGCATCGACGCTCATATCGAGCTCGATGGCCTGCGAACGCGGCACCAGTACGATAAAGCCCGAGGTTGGAATCGGCGTGGTGGGAATGAACACGCACAGCTGCCCTTCGTTGCCCAGCGATGGCGTGACCCGAACGTCCGAGGCGGTCTGAAAGCCGATGCTCCAGAGCCCAGCGCGCGGGTACTCGATCAGCAATACCTTTTTGAATGAATTGCCAGAGCTCGACAGGATCGTAGTGGAGAAGCTCTTCACCCCGCCGTAGATCGCACGCACGAAGGGAATGCGGTTGAGCAGATCGTCCCAGGCGCGCACGAGGCTGCGACCGACGATGTTCGTGACCAGCAATCCGGTTGCGAGCAGCAGCAGCACTGCCAGCACCGCCCCGAGCCCTGGTATGTGCACGCCCAGCAGCGTTTCGGGCTGCAGTGAGTGCGGCAGCAACAACAAAGTCTGGTCCACGAGGC
Source organism: Steroidobacteraceae bacterium (assembly GCA_049513435.1). Taxonomy (GTDB): domain Bacteria; phylum Pseudomonadota; class Gammaproteobacteria; order Steroidobacterales; family Steroidobacteraceae; genus FEN-1191. Next base: position 1,780 of record JBEKWD010000442.1, read on the forward strand.
CGAGAATGAAACGCACCACCAGCACCGTGGCAATGATGGGCAGCCATACCAGCAGGCCTGCGATCAAGTAGCGGCGAACGATCAGCCTGAGCACCTCGCCGCTCAACGGCCCCTCCGGCCTCTGGCGCCCCTGGAACGCGACTTGCCCGAGCCGCGTGCGCCCGATGCGCGCGCCGGCGCAGCGCGCCGCGACGGCGGCTTGGTCTTGCTTGCGGTCTTCAGCGCTCGCGAAGCCTTGCTCGAGGGGGCCGGGGATTTTGCCGCGCTGGCGCTGGCGCGCTCCGGCGCCGCACCCTTGGGCGCCGCCGCGCCTTTGTCGGCTGCGGCTTCGCTCGTGGCGGCGTTGCTCGCGCTCTTGGCCTCGCTCTCAGCGCTGCTCTTCTCGCTCTTCTCAGGCGCAGGCTCGCTGGCCGCCGGCTCCTTCTCGCCCGCCAGATTGCGCTTGGATTCCTGGTCGGACTTGAAATCGGTCTCGTACCAGCCCGATCCCTTGAGCCTGAACACGGGCGCTGAGATCAGCTTCTTGAGCGTGTTTCTGCCGCAGGAAGGACATTTTGCGAGGCGTGCATCGCCAATCTTCTGCATGACCTCGAGGTAGTAGCGGCAATGGCTGCATTCGTATTCGTAGACGGGCATGGCGTGGATTGTGCGGTGAGTTTCAGACGCGGGGATTATAGACGAGGCCGCCAATCCGGCCCGGATGAGCGCTTTAGTCGTAGCGCACGACCGAACGCAACGCCAGTGCGCCGGACGTGAACTCCCCGCACAGTCTCAAGTCGATCAGGGCGGCCAGGCCCATGACCTCGTAACCGGCCGGCACACACAGCTGCGCGGCGGTAGCCATGGTGCCGCCGGTCGCGAGCACATCATCGATCAGGAACACGCGGCCGCGGCCGGACTGCATTTCCAGCACGCCGCTGCCGTATTCGAGCGCGTAGGCGGCGGCGACGACGGGCGGGGGCAATTTGCCCTGTTTGCGGATCGGCACGAAACCCTTACCGCGGCGGGCCGCCAGACCGGCCGCGAGAATGAAACCGCGCGACTCGATGCCGGCCAACGCTTCCACCTGACTCCACTCGCG
>JBEKWD010000443.1:0-2854 GCA_049513435.1 Steroidobacteraceae bacterium
AGCGCCGGAACTCATTATTCTCGGTCCGATTTCGACAGCAGCGTCCTTATTTCGAATTTGCAGGGCCTATTGACCACGGCCACTGCCGCGTTCCCCCATACCAGTGTGATCATGCAGAACACGTACATGCCACCGTCGGATGCGGCCGAGAATTTTGAGCAGTGGATGATTCGGAATCGCGTCGCGCCGGGAACAGCCGATACGGTCGGACAGACGGCGTTCGAGAAAGGCTACGCCAACACCAACCTGGGGCTGGCCTGGGGCATTCAGTCGTATATGGGAGTTACGACGCCGGGAGGAGCGTACCGGGGACCAGATTATCGCGGAAAGGCCCGAGCCATGTTAGATGTCGAAGCGGAGGAGCTGGCTGGCAAGCACTACGAAAAGTGGGGCGCGACCGACGGATTTACTCCTCTGGACATCATCACCGCGGCCAACCAGACCTACAAGGCATCACATTTGTTCTGGACGCACTTGTTTGGAAATGAAGCGTATCCGGCTGGAGGCATACCGGCTGCCTCAAAGTGGGCGAATCTGGCGGCGACCTGCGCGGCCAACCCGCTCACCAATACGAGCTATCCCGAAAATTATCCCTAGCCGGCAGGCGTGAGGAATTCGCCCGAAGCGGATTCGTATGTGAGCCGGTAGTTCTGCCGAATGGCCGCGTTACAGGCCGACGGCAACTGTTCTGATGCTCCTTCGCTGTGTGGAAAGAGCTGCAGCAGCAAAATGTGCCGACCGTCAAATAAAGTTGCGCAGGTGGTCAAGGGCTCCGCACCGACCAAGAGTCTCTGGCCGAAGTCGAAGATGTCGACCGTGAACTCACTCTTCCCCCAGTAGCACAGCTCCATTGTCTCGCAAGCGGCGCGACCGTGTCCGCTGCTCGAGACCAGTCTGATATCGGCGAGCGTCTGCTGCTCGCGTGCATTCAGGGTCTCCAGGAAGCGAATCGTCGACGGCATTAAACTTGCGGCGTACGCTGCCAGATACACGCCCAGCAGCAGAGTCATCGCTGGACCGAATTCCACGGTCCGCCGTAGCCACGGCAATCGCCATGCCCAGAGCGATTCTACCGACAATGCGGCGCACAAGCTGGCGGAGATCATGAGATCAAAATATTTGTTGATATCGATCCCAATGCCGCCGGATGCGAGTGTGGCCACGACGGCTGCTACCAGCAAGTAGACGATTGCAAATTCGGTCTTTTGAGAGCCGCGTGCACGCGGTAGCAGAAGCAAGGACAGGGCAATAATTGGCGCAAAGCATTTGAAAGCCGTGCGGGTGTCTTTGATCGCCTGGTGCATCGAATATTGTCGGGCGAAAAGCAGACTGTGGACAAAAGCAATGCCGTATAGCTTCCAGACGAGGATGGCGGCAACAGCCATCAGGACGGCGCAACATGCGATCCATGTCATGAACGCCCAGCCAGAGCGCCGCAGGAGCCACCACGTGGTCGCAATGGGCAGTGCAACTATCGAGTGCTTGCTCCAGCCTCCCGCGATCACGAGCAGTGCTCCGAGCGCGATAGCGCGCGTACTCGCGTTCCCGCGCCACATAACGACCAAGCCGCTGGTCATTAGCGCGTGCCCCAACCACTGCGGGTCATTGATGCCAGCGTAAGGATGTGCGTAGGTAACCGCAAAAGCAGCAAACACTCCGGCACCCAACCAGGCAATGCGGTTCGTAGAGCCGGTCGCGCGCAGCCACAGATACACATTGCAGCCGACAATCAACATGCTCAGCAAGGCGACGGTGCGCCCCGCAAATATATTGTCTCCTATTAGATGTCCGACGACGCCAACGATGTAAAAGGACAACGGCGGGTAAACATTGATGATCGGACTGCCCGCCGGCTCGGGATACAGGACCCCTGCGCGCATCGCTATCTGGCTGAAAAACGCATTCCAACCTTCGTTGGGATCGAGGGGCACGAAGCGTGCCAGGGTCATCGCCGGCACAATAAGCCCTGAGATGACGGCCGCGCCGATTAGGGCCAAGCCGCACCAATAAAGCGTGGCGCTCAGTCTTGCGTCAATGCCAGGGAAGTTAGCGCTGCTCAATGGGCGGCGTTCAGCCTACGATTCTCGGTGCTCGAGACTAGCACTGCGTCCCGCGCGCACGCAACGCTTCCCACAAAACTTCGCCGAGAACGTGAAGTTAGTCACGCACGAATGCTTTTTGGAGCCCATATACCGACGCAAATCATCAGCATGGACGGCACCAGCACTACCGAGTATCTGGCCAGAGCGAGCGTCGGCAGATGCGCGCAGTAGAAGAGAGCGATCAGGGCCGCACATATCCAGAGGGCATCATTGTTGATTTGCCGCCGTCGAAGTAGCAGGGAGATGGCGAATAGTGTTACCAACGGCAATTGAAGTGCGGCAACACATATGGATTTGATCGCCGTATCGCTAAATGTCCAGAACAGAAACAAATTGCAGGTGATTTTCTTCAACAGGAACCCTGGAGAGTGCATGAGCTTTGCAATGGCGCTGCGTCCCCAGGCCGCATCCAACAGATTCTGCCGCTGCAGTCGAGTGGCGGTGGGTGGAAGCATTACAGGTTCAGCTTTCATCCTTGCAACGCTCAACGGGAAGAGTCCGGAAATCGAGAACGGGACGCTGCGAAAATCCTCTATGAAGTCGTTTCCCTGATGCAGCGTGAAGCCGCTGCCGCCCACGACTGGGGCATAGATTCCAGTTACGCGTCCATTACGGATGATCCAGGGCGTCACAACCAAAAATCCGCTGACTAAGACGATTGCTGCCAACGCAGGGCGAAGTCCTCCCCCAGGCGGCAACAGCAGCAACAGGGGCGTCAACACGAGAAACGGCAAATAGATCGATTTCGCCAG
>JBEKWD010000444.1:0-3283 GCA_049513435.1 Steroidobacteraceae bacterium
GAAAATGAACGCCTGCTCGCGAGCCTCGCATGAGCGGCGCGGCCATATTGTTTCTCGATCGTGACGGCACGTTGATCGAGGAGCCGCCCGACGAGCAGGTCGACAGTCTCGAGAAGCTGCGCCTGTTGCCCGGCGTGATCGCGGCGCTACAGGAATTGCAGCGCGCCGGCTATCGCTTCGTCATGGTTAGCAATCAGGACGGCCTGGGCAGCGAGCGTTATCCGCGAGCGCAGTTCGAGCTGGTCCAGGACTTTCTGCTGCAACTATTCGCCTCCCAGGGCATTGCGTTCGAAGCCATATTCATCTGTCCGCATTTCGCTGATGAGCACTGCGAGTGCCGCAAACCGCGTCTCGGCCTGGTACAGGCGTACCTGGCAGAGCACAGCCTGGATCGCGCGCGCAGCGCCATGATTGGAGATCGCGAGACTGATCTGCAGTTCGCCCACGAGCTGGGCATTCGCGGACTGCGCGTCAGCCGCGACGGGCCCGACGAGCAGCGCTGGCCCGCGCTCGTGCATGCACTGCTCGCGCGACGCGCGACGGTTACACGCGCAACGAGCGAAACCAACGTCGAGGCGTATGTGGAGCTCGACAGCCGGGCTGGTAGCCGGATCGACAGCGGCATCGGTTTCTTCGATCACATGCTCGAGCAGCTCGCCAAACACGCGGGCTTCGAGCTGCAGTTGCGCTGCCGCGGCGACCTGCACATCGATGAGCATCATACGGTCGAGGACTGCGCGCTCGCGCTCGGCGAGGCGCTGCGCGGCGCACTCGGTGATAAGGCGGGCATCGGCCGCTACGGTTTTCTGCTGCCGATGGACGAGAGCGAAGCGCAGGTTACGCTGGACCTGTCCGGGCGGCCCTATTTTGTCTTCGACGGCCAGTTTGGGCGCGATCAGATCGGAGCGCTGCCGAGCGAGCTCGTGCCGCATTTTTTTCGCTCACTGAGCCAGGCCCTGGGTGCAGCGCTGCACATCTCGGTGCGCGGCGAGAACACTCATCACATGATCGAGGCCTGCTTCAAGGGCGTGGGCCGCGCCCTGCGGCCGGCGCTGCGCCGCGAAGGCTACGATCTGCCGAGCACCAAGGGTGCGCTGTGAGCGCCGCGATCGACGCCGTGATCATCGACAGCGGTGGGGCCAATCTCGCCTCATTGCGCTACGCGCTCGATCGACTCGGTGCGCGCTCGGCCGTGAGCTGCGATCCGGCACTCATTGCCGCCGCCCCGCGCGTGCTGTTGCCCGGCGTCGGCGCCGCCGCCGATGCCATGGCGCGTCTGCGCTCGCATGGCCTCGATCGGCTCATCCCGCAACTGCGCGCGCCAGTGCTGGGAATCTGCCTCGGGATGCAATTGTTGTTCGAGCATTCGGCTGAGGGCGCGACCAGCTGCCTGGGCGTGATCGCCGGCTCAGTCGAGCGCCTGCGGGCCGCCCCGGGACTGCCGGTGCCGCACATGGGCTGGAACACACTCGAATTGCAGCGCGAGGACGCGTTGCTCGACGGCCTTCGCAATAGCGATCGCTTCTACTTCGTGCACAGTTTTGCCGCCCCCATCAATGGCTGCCTGCTAGCCTCGGTGCACTACGGCGAGGCACGCTGTGCGATCGTGCGGCAACACAATTTTCATGGCGTGCAGTTTCATCCCGAGCGCTCCTCGGCGGCCGGCGCCCGGATCCTGCGCAATTTCCTCGAGCTGCCCACATGATGCTGATCCCGTCGATCGACCTGCGCGGCGGCGCCTGCGTGCGCCTGCTCAAGGGTGACTTCGCGGCCGAGACGCGCTATGAGCTCAGCGCGCATGAGCTGCTGCTGCGCTATCGCACGCTCGGCGCGAACTGGTTGCACGTAGTGGATCTGGACGGCGCACGCGAGGGCAAGCTGGGCAATCTCACGCTGATTCACGCGCTGGCACGGCAGAGTCGCTTGCGCTTGCAGGTCGGCGGCGGCGTGCGCAGCGCCGATCTGATCAAAGATCTGCTGCGCCACGCGGTCGCGCGCGTCGTGATTGGCAGCGCCGCGATCGAGCGCGTCGCCGAAGTGCACGCCTGGCTGCAGGAATTCGGCCCGCAGCGCATTTGTCTCGCCTTTGACGTGCGCTTCGATGCGTCGGGGGTGCCGCAGGTACGCACCCATGGCTGGCAGCAGCAAACGGCGCTGTCATTGTGGGACGCGCTCGCCGAGTACGCCGGCACACAGCTGCGGCATGTGCTGTGCACGGACATCGAGCGCGACGGCGCACTCGCGGGACCGAACCTCGAGCTCTACAGCGAAGCCTTGCGACGCTTTCCGAATATCCAATGGCAGGCCTCCGGCGGCATCGCCAAGGGCGCCGATCTGAGTGCGCTGGCCGCCTGCGGCGTGGCCGCCGCGATCAGCGGCAAAGCACTGCTGGAGGAGCGCATCAGCCTTGAGGAATTGCAGCCATTCTTGCCAAACGCATAATTCCCTGTCTGGACGTGCGCGCGGGCCAGGTCGTCAAGGGCGTGCGCTTCCGCGCCCATCGCGTGGTCGGCGATATCCTGGAGCTCGCGGTGCGCTATCGCGATGAGGGGGCCGATGAGCTCGTGTTCTATGACATCACCGCGAGTCCGGAAGGCCGCTCGGTTGATCGTGACTGGGTCAGCCGGGTCGCACGCGAGCTCGACATTCCATTCTGCGTGGCCGGCGGCATCGCCTCGGTGCAGGACGCCGAGGAAGTGCTCAATGCGGGGGCGGAGAAGATTTCGGTGAATTCCCCCGCCCTGTCCGACCCATCACTGATCGATCGGCTGAGCGCGCGCTTCGGCGTGCAGTGCATCGTTGTGGGCATCGACAGTCAGACCACCGCCGAGGGCTATCGTGGTCGCCTCCGGCGGGGCCGGTACCGTGCAGCACTTTGAGCGCGCGTTTCGCGAGGCGCAGGTCGATGCCGCACTCGCGGCGAGCGTGTTTCACAGCGGCGCGATTTCAATCCCGGATCTCAAGCGCGAACTGCGCGGCGAGGGCCTCGAGGTGCGACTGTGAGCGCACCGAACCCGCGCGCCGAGCTCGACCCCGAGCGCCTCGACTGGGATAAGAACGGCGGTCTGCTGCCGGCGATCGTGCAGCACGCCGATAACGGCAGCGTGCTCATGCTGGGCTATATGAACCGCGAGGCACTAGCCGCGACGCTCGAGCGCGGCCGCGTCGTCTTCTACAGCCGCTCTAAGCAACGGCTCTGGCAGAAAGGTGAGAGCTCGGGACATGAGCTTGAGCTGTGCAGCGTGCGCGCTGATTGCGATGCGGACACCTTGCTGATCAGTGC
>JBEKWD010000445.1:0-2830 GCA_049513435.1 Steroidobacteraceae bacterium
CGACCCGGTTGCGCATCTCGATATTGGTTGCAAAGGAATCTCGATCGTAGAAGCGGCCCGCGCCAAAGCCGCGCAGAATCTGCTCGCCGCCGATTTCGCCCTCGCCCCCGCCGATGCCGCTGAGCGCCCAGAACGGCAAGTCGTGGGTCTCGGGCAGATAGCGCACCGCCATATGTGCGGCGAGAATCGTGTTGGGCAGCACGCGCCAGTAGCCGCGACCATCGAAGCCGGCCTCGGTGTACAGGGAGTCGTTGAACACTCCCTGCCGGCTGGCGATGCCGCCATATTCGACCAGCATGATGCCGCGCGTGGGTATGAACAGGCTATCGCGCGTGTCATAGATCAGGGAGATGCGCTGGCGTACCTCATTGGTCGTCCCCTCGCCCAGGATGTGGGCAAAGTGAGTCTGCAGTGAGGCGATGCCGGCCAGGGTGCCCGGCAGCACGTCCACGCTGCGGATCAGCGGGCTGTACTGCAGTTGCCAGGCCCGGTTGAAATTCAGCCCGATCTGCCACTGCACCAACTCCTGTTGCTCGGTGTAGTCGGTCTCGGCAATCGCGGGTGATTGGTTGCCGACGCCGTAGAAGCGCGGCGTTCCGCTGCGATCGTAGATCACGCTGGTATTGAGCGACCAGAGCTGCTCGCGCAGCAGCCCGGTCTCAAACTCGCCGTCGACGCCGCGCTGAACGCGCTGCTCGATGCCCGCGACCAGGGACCAGATCTCGTCCTGAGAGGGGTATTCGAATATGCGTGCATGCACGCCATAGCCGAAATAAGGATTGTAGAAAACATCAGGTGCGATGATGCGCGTGATCTGGTCATCCGAATTAGTGTGCAACCACACCGGCAGGATGCCCAACGTCGTGCCGCTGTTTGGATCGACACCGATCTCCGGTATCGGCAGGAAGGGCAGGTGTGCGAGCCAACCAAAGCTCTGCGCGGCGGGCGCTACGGGTTGCTCGGCATTGGGTTGACTCGTCGCAGCGGATGGCGGCGCTGGCAATGGTGTGGGCGCTGGCGGTGGGGCTCCGGGCCCCGGGGCCGCGTCGATCCCTTGTTCGTCCGGCCACGCAGGCCTCGCTGCCGTGGCGCCGAAGCCGGCGAGCAACAGCGCCCAGACGATGGCCGCGGCGCGGATGCGCGCTACTTGTTGAGGCGCTGTATCAGGCATCGCCCATACTGCCACTGAGCGGCCGCCGCAGTCGCCGCACCTCCATCCATTGCCAGGAAATCAGCGCCGGCAATCCGCACAGCAGTTCGCGCAGGCGCTTGGCCATGGAGACGGCCAGCGCGAGCTCGCCGCTGATGCCCAGAGCGTGCCCAAACATGATCAGTCCGGCCTCCTGCACCCCCAGGCCGGCAGGCACGACAAAAGCCAGATGGCGCAGCGCCTGTGTCAGGCTCTCGAGCATCAGCGCCCCGCCCACACCGATCGGGTGTCCAAACAGGCGCAGCGCAAACCAAACCTCGAAGGAGCCGGAAATCACGGCAACGAACTGCAGGCTGCCGGCACCGAGCAGTGCCCAGCCCCGGCGCAGGCAGGCACGCAGCTCATGGTCCAGGGCTGCTCCGCCTTCGGACATGGCGCTGGCACCCACCAAGGGACGCAGCATGTCGTGAAAGCGCTCAAATATGGATCCATAACGCAACGCCAATACCGTCAATGCCGGAACCGGCAGACTCAGAATAAAGACCAGAATGAACTGGCGATAGGGCAATCCGGCAGTGTTGAGATCGACCAACAAGAGCAGTCCCAGCGCAGTGAACACATACATCACGATCAATGTCAGCAGAATCTCGAGGATCACCGTGGCACCGGCGGGCGCAGGTGCGATGCCGCGCCAACGCAGCAGGCGCACTCCGGCCACGCCGCCGCCGATGCTGGCCACGGGCAGCACGCGGTCGACAGCTTCGCGCACTGCAGTGACCCAGAACAAATAGCCGAGTCCCGCGCGCCGCTGAGTATCGTAGGGCCGCAGCAGATAGAGCCAGCCGAGCGCGTACAGCAACAGGTACAGCGCGCGATACGGTATCAGATACAGCAGCCTCCAGCCGCCCACCACGAATGTCTGCAGCATCGCCGGCAGATCGGCGCGCACAATCAGGAATATCAGTAAACCCAGGCCCAGCAGGGCGCCGATGTATGCTGCGAGTTTCAAGCCTCAGGTCATCAGGACAGTCGGTGCATCACGCCATTGGCGTCGACGTCAAACTCGCTATCGCGCCAGCGTATTTGCGAGCCGAAGAAGCTTCGGTACCACACCCAGCAGAGCAACAGGTCGCGCGCAGGCAGTAGCCACAGATCCGACCAGAGCCGCCGATCATCGCGCAGCCGATGCACAAAATGCAGCAGCAGCCGCGCCGCGAGCGCGCTCCAGAACAGCACCCAGGCACCGGTCGTGAGCCTCAGGCCGGCCGCAACGAGTGCCAGGCCCAGGATGGCCAGCGGCAGGCTGAAGCTCGGGAAAATCCAGGGGAAACTGCGCGGACGTAGCACCTTAATCGTGCGCATCCAACGCAGCTCATGGCCGATGAGAGCGCGCCAATCCGGTTCGTGGTGCTCAGCATTGACCATATAGCGTGACAGCACGATCTTCAGCCCCTGCGCTCGAACCAGCTGGCCCAGTCGGTGATCGTCGGCGAGATGATTGGCAATCACCGGCAGCCCGCCAATGGCCTCGAGCGTGTCGCGTCGCAGGCACAGCGTCTGACCCGAAACATAGCCCTCATGCCCGAACAGCCACGCCAGCAATACCGCGGGCATATACCACTCATTGATGTACATGGCACCGAGTCGCGACCAGACCCGCGCGGTCGGCACGTCGTGGTA
>JBEKWD010000446.1:0-4248 GCA_049513435.1 Steroidobacteraceae bacterium
AATAATCCTTCTCGAGAATGCGCACGCTCAGCGGGCGTGGCGCCTCGCGTTCACTCACGCGTTGTGCTCCATCGCCTTGAGTCGACCGATCATCGCCTCGACGCGCGTGCGCACCTGTTCGTTCCGATGCAACAGCGAGGACTTCTCAGTCGCGAGCGTCATCTGCCGGGCCCGCAGCGCGCGGTTCTCCTCTTTGAGCTGAAACATCGTGCTCAACAGCTCATCGATGCGCTTTTCGAGGCGCTTGAGTTCCAGCTCGATTGCGGAGGGGCGTGTTGCTTCTGCCATGGCAAAACTATAGTTCCCCGCCGACAGACAGGTCAATGCATACTTGCTGCGCTCGAGCTTTGGCGTGCCCGTGACGGCATATGCGAGCGCCGAGGATGCGGTAGATGTTGCAGCGGGCGCAGCGGCTGCCATACCATTTTGCCGTGGCCATGCAGCATGATTACTCGTTGATCCAGCGTACGCTGGCGGGCTCGCACGCATTGGCCGACGCCTCCGAGGCCCATGGCACGCTGACCGGCGCACTGTGTGCCATGGTGCCGTACCGGCTGGAGGACTGGCTGGCCGAGATTTTGCCCGAAGGCGTCGCGAGCCTCGAGGACGAACCGGCGCTGCAGACTCTATACGAATCAACTGTAGCAGCCCTATCGGACCGGCAAATGGAATTCGATCTGCTTATTCCCACGGATGACCGCCCGATTGAAGAGCGCACGCAGGCGCTGACGGCCTGGTGCAGCGGTTTTCTCTACGGCCTGGGCAGTGTCGGCGCGGCCGACCCACAGCGGCTGTCTGGAGAGCTCGGTGAGCTCGTGCGCGATCTGACCGAGATCACACGCGCCGACGTGGATACGAGCGATACCGCGGAGGCCAATGAGTCGGCCCTGGCGGAGCTGGTCGAATTCGTGCGCGTCGGCGTGCAAATGGTGTTCGATGAGCTCGAACCCTTGCGCGAGCGGCACGCGGCACCGCGACCGATACTGCATTGAGCCCTTCGGCCGGTCGCGGCCGCTGCGATTGTCCATAATGCCGATTCCCGAGGTCACGATGACTGGACCAAACCGGGCCGAATTCGCACGCCGCCGCCGCGCACTCATGCGCCAGATGGGTCGTGATGCCATCGCGATCCTGCCGGCGGCCCCGGTGCGCCACCGCAATAGTGATGTCGAGTACGACTACCGGCAGGACAGCGATTTTTATTATCTGACCGGCTTCAACGAGCCCGATGCGGTCGCAGTGCTGATTCCAGGCCGCTCGCCAGCCGAGTACGTGCTGTTCGTGCGCGAGCGTAATCGCGAGCGTGAGATCTGGGACGGCAGACGCGCGGGCCCGGATGGCGCGGTCGAAGACTACAGCGCCGATGACGCCTTCCCGATCACCGATATCGACGAGATTCTGCCCGGCTTGCTCGAGAACCGCGCGCGTGTCTTCTACACGATGGGCCTGAGCCAGGAGTTCGACCAGCGCGTGGTCGGCTGGGTCCACAGCCTGCGTGCGCAGGCGCGCAGCGGGCTGCATACGCCGCAGGAACGCGCCGGCACGATCGCGGCCCGTGCACACGTGCGCGGCATGCGCTTCTGTCGCCCGGGTCGCATGGAATACGAAGTGATGGCTGAACTGCTGCATGAGTTCAACAGCCACGGCGCGGACATTTCCTACCACCCGATCGTCGGCGGCGGCGCCAATACCTGCATACTGCATTATCACGCCAACAACGCACGCCTCAACGATGGCGATCTGCTGCTGGTGGATGCGGGCTGCGAATATGGCTATTACGCCTCCGACATCACGCGTACCTATCCGGTCAACGGCCGCTACACACCCGAGCAGCGCGCCGTGTACGAGGTCGTGCTCGAGGCGCAGCAGGCCGCCATCGGCAAGGTCAAGCCCGGCAACCACTGGAATGAGCCGCACGATGCGGCGGTGCGCGCCATCACCCAGGGACTCGTGCGTATCGGCCTGCTGCGCGGCTCACTACCCGGTCTGATCCGCAGCGGTGCCTACAAGAAATACTTCATGCACCGCACGGGTCACTGGCTCGGCATGGATGTGCACGACGTCGGCGATTACAAGGTCGGCGACGAGTGGCGCGTGTTCGAGCCGGGCATGGTGCTGACCGTCGAGCCGGGCGTTTATATCGAGGCCGGCACGCGCGGCGTGCCGCGCGGCTTCCGCAATGTCGGCGTGCGCATCGAGGATGACGTGGTCGTCACGCGCGGTGGCTGCCAGGTGTTGACCGACGCGGTGCCCAAGCAGCCCGATGAGATCGAGGCGCTGATGGCGGCCGCGTGAGCGATGCGACGCAGCGCTGCGATGTCGCGATCGTTGGCGGCGGCATGGTCGGGGCCAGCCTGGCCCTCGCCCTCGCCGGCACGCGCCTGAAGGTCACGCTGATTGAGGCGATCGAAGCCAGCAGCGCCGAACAACCGAGCTTCGACGATCGCACCAGCGCGCTCGGCAATGGCGCGCGCCGCATTCTGGAGGCGCTGGGTGTGTGGCCGCAAATCGTTCAGGGCGCCGGCGCCATCAACGCTATTCATGTGTCCGACGCAGGGCATTTCGCGTTTGCGCGCCTCGATGCGGCCGAGCATGGGCTCGAGGCAGTTGGCTACACGGTCAACAATCGGCAATTGGGCGCGGTGCTCTGGCGCGCGCTGCGCGCCGCGACTCACATCGAGCTGCTCGCGCCCGCGCGCGTGCACGGCGTGCAGCTCAGCGAGGATGCGGCGCAGTTGCAGATCCTCACCGCCGGTGGGGTCGCGAGCGTGCTGCAAGCTGCGTTGGTCGTGGCCGCCGATGGCGCGCACTCCCTGATCAAGCAGGCTAGCGGCATCGGCTCGCACGCGCACGACTATCAACAGGTCGCAGTCGTAGCCAATATCAGCACCGATCGCGCCGCGCGCGGCGTCGCCTACGAGCGCTTCACCGCCGCCGGTCCGCTGGCGCTGCTGCCATTGCGCGATGGCAGCTATACCATTGTGTGGACACTCGAGCCCCAGCGCGCGCACTTCATGCAGGAGTGCAGTACTGCGCAATTCTGCAGCGCACTGCAGAGCGCTTTTGGCTGGCGCGCGGGACAGATTCAGCGCGTCGGACAGCGCCACGCCTATGCGCTCGAGCTCGTGCGCGCGCAGCAGCTTACCGCCACGCGCGTGGCGCTGATCGGTAACGCCGCGCAGGCGCTGCACCCGATCGCCGCGCAGGGCTTCAACCTCGGGCTGCGCGATGCCGCGGTGCTCGCCGAGCTCATCGCGCAGGCGAGTGATCCGGGCGCGCCAGCGCTGCTCGCGCGCTTCGCGGCGCGCCGCGCGAAGGATCGTCGCGCCATGATCGGCTTCACCGACAACCTGGTAAAGCTGTTCGGCGATCGGCATACCGCGGTGATTGGCGCACGCGCCCTTGGGCTGCTGCTGTTCGATCTGAATACGCCGGCCAAGCGCGCGCTCTCGCGCCTGAGCTTCGGCTTCGGTGGCGCATTGCCACGGCTCTCGCGCGGATTGTCATTGCAGGGGCCCGGTGCTGCGTGAGGGAGTGTTTCGAAGTGGCCGTAATCGGCGGCGGTTTGACCGGTGCCTGCCTGGCAGCGCTGCTGGCGCGCCACGCCGGGCTGGAAGCCAAGCGCATTGCGCTGCTGGCCCCGGAGCATGTCGCGCCGCCGCTGCCAGCCGCTGGCGCGCAGCAAGGAGCGCAGCTGCGCGTGGCCGCGATCTCACGCGCAAGCGAGCATGTGCTGCGCGCTGCGGATGCGTGGCCACGCTTGAATCAAACGCGCCTGTGCGCCTATGAGCGCATGCGTGTCTGGCACGAGAGCGCTGTGCTCGATGGTGCGGGCTCGCTGTGTTTCGATGCGGCCGACCTCGGCGAGCCGAATCTGGGTTACGTGACCGAGATCGGCGCGCTGCAGCGCGCCTGCATCGACAGCTTCCGTGATGCGGGCGGTACACTCATTGAAGCTGCGCTCGAGCGGCTGCAGATCGGAGCCGACGCGGCCCAGCTGCAATGCGCGGGCAGGGCGCTTGCGGCCCGGCTTGTGGTCGGTGCCGACGGTGCGCGCTCGGCGGTGCGCACGGCCGCAAAGATAGCGGTGCGTTCGCGCGATTACCGCCAGCTGGCGATCGTCGCGACGGTGGCGACCGCGCGGCCGCACGAATACACCGCCTGGCAGCGCTTCCTGCGTACCGGGCCACTCGCGTTCCTGCCCTTGTTTGACGGCCGCAGTTCCATCGTCTGGTCGCTGGACCTGGA
>JBEKWD010000447.1:0-2825 GCA_049513435.1 Steroidobacteraceae bacterium
CATACTTTCCCTGCCCGTCGGGTTAGTGCGCGGTGAGAACAATAGACGCGGCTACGTACGTAGATCTTGAAACGTAGGACTTATGGACGGGGGTTCGATTCCCCCCGGCTCCACCATTTGATCGATCCGATAAGATCCGAAGAGATCCGAGGACTTCCACAAACCCGCATAAAACGCGGGTTTTTTTATGATTTTGGGGTCCTGGGAGCGACGGAGTTTTCCGTTGATTTCCGAAGGGCAACCGCCACCGGCCGCGCCAAGCGCGATCCGACCGGCGATCCGTGCGGCGCCCTCCCCGCGGTAAAGCCTGAGCACTTTGCCGCCATAACCGATCCCAAGCGCGTGGGCGCATTGATGCGTGCCATCGACGGTCACGAATGATCGGTGACGGTACGCTGCGCCCTGCGCCTGGCGCCGCTCGTGTTCGTACGCCCCGGCGAGCTGCGGCATGCCGAGTGGACGACAATGGACTTGGATGGCGGCGAATGGCGCTACACGGTCACCAAGACGAACACGCCGCACATCGTGCCACTCTCGTCGCATGCGGTTGCAATCTTACGCGAACTGAAGTGTCTCACCGGCCGCGGCCGATATGTCTTCTCCAGCGCCCGCAGCAGCCAGAGGCGCGATCCAGCACTTGAGCCCCTTTGGGTCTTGCCATAAGCAACGTCAGTCGATATATTAAGGTAGATGCCTAACCATGCGGTGAAACTATTGAGATTTGCGTAAATGAGTGACACTTTTTCCCGCTCTTGCGGTCCAAGTACCTCGGATGGTTACAATCGAGGTACCGATGAGGCACTCACAAAAGCGCAAGGAACTGGAGCGGCGCCGGCGGCGTGGCGCGAGGTTGCTCGCAGCCGGGAACAGCCAGGCCGAGGTCGCGCGGCAGGTCGGCGTCTCGCGCCAGACCGTCATGCGTTGGGATCGTGCACGGCAAGAGGGTGGCATGGAGGCGTTGCGCCGGGCGCCGCACTTCGGACGCCCGGAGCGGCTCAGCGCGGCACAGCGCAAAGAGTTGGTGCGGCTTCTCAAAGAAGGTGCGCTGGCGGCCGGGTTTCCCACCGAGTTATGGACGTTGCCGCGGATCGCGCAGCTGATCGAGGCAAAGTTCTCCGTGACGATGGTCGCCTCTTCAGTCTGGCGATTGCTCGGACGGCTGGGCTGGAGCGTGCAGCGCCCCGCTGGCCAGGCGCGGGAACGCGACGAGCGAGCGGTTCGGACGTGGAAAGCCAAGAGGTGGCCAGAACTAAAAAAATCGCTGCGCGACAAGGTCGAATAATCGTCTTCATCGACGAATCGGGTCTGTCCGAGAGACCTTGTCGCGCAAGAACCTGGGCCCCGAGGGGCGAGACTCCCGTCCTGCAGTACAGCTTCAGCTGGAAACAGCTCTCGGTGATTGCCGGCCTGAGCTACTGGCGCTTCTATTTCCGATTGTTCAATGGCTCGATCAAGAGTCCGCAGATCGTCGAGTTCCTCAAAGCCTTGCAAGTCACGATTGGCAAGAAGCTCCTCATCATCTGGGATCGCCTGCAGGCCCACCGCTCGAAGCTCGTGCGGGCGCACGTCGAGGCCCAGCACGGCCAAATCATGATCGACTATCTGCCGGCCTACGCTCCCGATATGAACCCGGTCGAATGCATCTGGGGATATCTCAAGCATCACGCAATGCCCAACTACTGTGCCCGCGACCTCGGTGACGTCGCCTATCGCGCCCGCAGCAACCTGCGATCCATGCAGCGCCGCACGACCCTCGTGCAGGCATTCTGGAAGCAGGTGGATCTGTTCTGAACATGTCACTTATTTATGCAAGACTCAATAGATCAAGTATTTCAGGCGCTCGCGGATCCAACACGCCGGGCGGTGCTGCATCGCCTAAGCGGCGGCGCCGCTTCAACGCTTGAGCTCGCGCGTCCTTTTGACATGGCACTGCCGTCATTCACGCAGCACTTGAGCATGCTTGAGAAGTTCGGATTGGTGAAATCCAAGAAGTCCGGTCGAGTACGGACGTATGAACTCGCTCCGAAACGCCTGCAGGCGGCGGAAGACTGGATCCTCGATCGACGGAAACTCTGGGAGCGCCGCTTGGATCAATTGGACGCCTATCTGCTTACAATGAAGGAGCAGGACGATGAAGAGTGAGTTGGACCTAGTGTTGGAACGCATCGTGGACGTATCGCCGGAGCTAGTGTTCAAAGCCTGGACGACACCGAAACATTTGATGCCTTGGTTCTGCCCCAAACCCTACCGTACCATCGAGTGCGAAATCGACTTGAAGCCTGGCGGTAAATTCTTCGCGCAAATGGTGGACGCCAATGGCAACAAGCTGCCGGCGACGCCTGGCTGCTACTTAGAAATTGTGCCAAATCGCAAGCTCGTCTGGACCTCTGCGCTCGGGCCCGGTTTCCGGCCCAACGACCCTGCCGCCGCTCCGTGGTTCTTTACCGCACTGCTAACGTTTGAACCGCACGGCAATGGAGGCTGTAAGTACACGGCTACTGCTATCCATGCCACCAAAGAGCACGCCGCCGCGCACGAGAAGATGGGCTTTACGCACGGCTGGGGCACAGTGCTTGAACAGCTCGTGGAATACGTGAAGACCGCACCTATGGGTTGAGGTGGCCGCTGGCCGCGAACGTCATTTCTTGGCCGTCTGCCGCCCGACGCGGACGACCGGGCCACTGGAGGCGGGACTCGACCCGTGGACTAAACCGCTCGCGCGGTAGGGGTAGCTTCGATTTGGGGGTCTATGGATGCTGATGTTTGAGGCTCTGTTTTGTAGGTTGCAAGTTGAGGCAATTCGCCTCGTTTTGCAACCGGAGCAG
>JBEKWD010000448.1:0-2814 GCA_049513435.1 Steroidobacteraceae bacterium
TGGGTGCTCTCGGCGTGAAGTTTGCGCTCGAACATTTCGGTATCGGCAGCAATTCACTGAGCCTGATGGCGCGTTTGCCGATCGATTTTGTCAAGATCGATGGCTCGTTGATGCAGGGCCTGTCCGGCAGTCCTGCCCTGCAGCGCCAGGTTCGTGGCATCGCCGAAGCCGCCGCCGCGCGCAATATCCAGACCGTAGCCGAGCATGTCGAGGACGCCAACACCATGGCGGTCGTCTGGCAGCTCGGCGTACAGTACATTCAGGGCTATTTCGTGCATGCGCCAGAAGATGTCATTCTGAAGTCCTGATGGGTCACCGCGCGTTTCCCTCGGCGCTGCTCGCTGCGATTGGGCTCGCGGGGTGTAATGCGCAGCATCCAAGCACCGCAATTCCCACCCCGGCGATTCACGTCGGCACGCAGCTGGCCGCCGAGCAGGTGCTGTCGCGAACATTGGATAACGCACCGCAAGCGCTCGATCCATCCCTGACCGTCGACGTGTCCGCGCAGGTCATCATGGATGACCTATTCGAAGGGCTCACGACACTGGCGCCCGACGGCTCGGTGGTACCCGGTGTCGCCAGCAGCTGGCAGACCAGCGCCGATGGGCTGACCTGGACGTTCCATTTGCGCCCCGAGGCGCGCTGGTCCAATGGCACCCCCCTCACCGCGGCTGATTTCGTCTATGCCTGGCGCCGCATGGTCGATCCGGCCACGCGCGCCCAATATGCGCAGGCGCTCTCGCCGATTCTGCACGGGCTGGATGTGGCCACCGGAGTGCGCCCGCCCAGCGATTTGGGCGTCACGGCCATTGATGCGCATACGCTGCGCGTGCAGCTCGGGTCACCCACACCCTACCTGCCGCAGCTGCTGACCAACATGTATCTGCAGCCCCTGTACGAGCCGGTGATTCGTCGCTATGGCGATGACTGGACGCGTGCGGCCAACATGGTCAGCGACGGCCCGTTCATGCTGCACGAGAACATCATCGGCAGTCGGCTCATCCTGGATAAGAACCCGTATTACTGGGATGCCGCGAACGTCAAGCTACAGCGCGTGATCTACTACGTCGTGGACGACCGCTCGGCGCAGGCACAGCGTTTCCTGGCTGGGCAGGTTCAGTTCACCTCCTCGTATCCAACCACAGATTTACCATTCCTGAGATCCCGTCTCGGCGAGCAGGTGGTCGTCGCGCCCTACTTCACGACCATGAGGGTGGGCGTCAATGTCACCCGGCCGCCTTTCAAGGGCAATCGTGCGCTTCGTATGGCGCTGAACCTGGCGGTGGACCGCGAAATGATCACCGAACATGTACTCAACGGTGCAGGCTTTCCAGCCTATACGACGACTCCGCCCTTGCCCGATTATCCCACGCCGACACCGGACTGGGCGCAGCTGCCCGTCAAGGCGCGCCATGAGCTCGCGCGACGCTACTACCGCGAAGCGGGCTACTCGGCCTCGCGGCCCCTGCGCGCGGAGCTGAGCTCCTCGAGCGGCGATCCGGTCACTACACTGATATACGAGGCGTTGATCGCGATGTGGCGCGAGACCCTGGGCGCGCAGGTGAGCCTGCACGAGATGGAATTCAAGATCTTGCTGCAAGAGACGCGCCTAAAGAAGCTGGAGTTGTTTCACGATGCGTGGACCGGCGACTATTTGGACCCCTACACGTTCCTCGAGTTACTCAACACCGGTTTTGAGCTCAACAACAGCGGCTATTCCAATCCCGCGTATGACACGCTGCTGGATAAGGCTAATCAACAAACCAACCTGCACGAGCGCTATCGCTATCTGGCCGCTGCCGAGGCGCTCAGCAATGACGACGCCGCGTATATCCCCGTCTATTACTACGCTGTACGGCACCTTGCCAAACCGTATCTGAAGGGCTGGGCACCGAACATCGTTGACCGCAACCTCTCGCGCTACATGTACCTGCTCGAGCACGAAGGCAACTGAGGCGATGCTGCGCTACACGCTGCAACGTGTGCTCGGGGCGATTCCCACCTTGCTGCTGATCGCGACCCTGGCCTTCGCGCTGCTGCATGCCGCCCCTGGCGGTCCCTTCGACACGCAGAAACAGATGCTGCCGGAGATCCAGAAGAGTATCGAGCATCAGTATCATCTGGATGAGCCGCTCTGGCGCCAATACCTGCGCTACCTGGGTAATCTCGCCCACGGGGATCTGGGTCCCTCATTTCAGTATCGCAACACCTCGGTGAACGAACTGATCGCGCAAGGCTTTCCGGTGGATCTCGCGGTGGGCGGCAGCGCCATCCTGATCGCGCTGCTGGTGGGCGGCTCGATGGGTGTACTGGCGGCATTGCATCGCAATTCCTGGTGGGATCATGGTCTCATGGGACTTGCGGTGCTCGGTATCTCGGTGCCGGTGTTCGTGATCGCACCATTGCTGATTCTGATCTTCGCCATTGCGCTGCATTGGCTGCCACCCGGGGACTGGGGCGGCATCTCGCATCTGATCCTGCCGGCCGCAGCGCTCGCATTTCCATACACCGCGTATGTCGCGCGCCTGATGCGCGGCTCCACGCTCGAGGTCTTGGCGAGTCGTTTCATCCTCACGGCACGCGCCAAGGGTCTGCCACTGCGCACGATCATGCTGCGCCATGCGCTCAAGCCCGCGCTGCTGCCGTTGATCTCGTTTCTGGGCCCGGCGCTCGCCGGCGTCATCACCGGCTCAATCGTCATCGAGACCGTATTTGGTCTGCCGGGAATCGGGCGCTACTTCACCACCGGTGCTCTGAATCGCGATTACACGCTCGTCATGGGCATCACGGTGCTCTACGGGGCGCTGATTCTAT
>JBEKWD010000449.1:0-2802 GCA_049513435.1 Steroidobacteraceae bacterium
CAGCGAGACCTCCGCCTCTTCGCGCAAGGTGGTGAGCGCCGTTGCCAGTTGTCGCAGTACTTCCTCCACGATGTCGACCGAGCGACATTCCTGGATTGCTGTCTCAGTCGCTCCCGCGAGTCGCATGATTGTGGTCGCGCCGATCATTCCCGCGCTGCCCTTTAGTTTGTGTGCGCGCGCCTTGAGCTGGGTTCGGCTGTCCTGATCATCGGACGAAACACGGATGGGCAGCGCAAAATCCGCGTACTCGCTCAATATGCGAGCCAGCAACGAATGGAACAATGGCAAGTCATCTCCGAACATCTGCTGAACGACATTGGAATCGATGGAAGACATGAGCGGCCCCTCAGTCGCGTGACGGGTTGGCGTGCTGTCGAGGAGGATCATCGGGATGGGCTCGCCCCTCGCATCTTCCACGATTCGCCGCACTTTGCGGATGAGTGCCGGAGGATCAAATGGCTTGGTGATGAAATCATTCATACCGGCTTCGAGCGCGCGCTGCCGCTCGCCAACCAGCGCCCCGGCAGTCAACGCGACGATGGGAAGTGTCTTCAGTTGCAGTTCACCGCGAATGCGCCGCGTGGTTTGGTTACCATCGAGGCCGGGCATTTGCACGTCCATCAGCACGATATCCAGTAGCTGGTGATGCACACGCACGTGCTCCAAGGCTGCTAAGCCGTCGGAGCGGGTTGTGACGATTGCACCCTGCTGTTCCAGAATGCGCTGTGCGACCTCCAGATTGACGTCACTGTCATCGACCACCAGCACGCGTACGCCAACCAGCCATTGCGCGTTGAGCTCGCCGACATTCGTGGATTGCAAGACGCGTTCAAGACTTTCGGGCCGTTTGGCAACTACTGCGTTGACCGCGTTGAACAGCGCTGAGCTGGTAATTGGCCGCACCAGCAAGACATCTGTGGCCCGTAGGGGTTGATCGCGCTCCGTTGCTGATTGGGCATGATCGGCAACGACAATGAGCGGCGGCAACTCGCGGTGGCCACTTTCCCTCTCGAACCGTGCAATCAGTTGATGAGCATCTATATCGTGCGGCCGCTGCTCAAGGATCAGCGCGTCCGGCAATGCTTCAGCTTGGCTGCTCATGACTCCGAGCAATTGTTCGCCAGTTTCCGCCACCTGCGGACTCCAGCCGAGGGCGCGCGCCATGGCGACCAGCCTCCCCGGCGCGTCACCGCTTGGCTCGGCGATGAGAATTCTTAAGCCACGTTGACCGAGCGCCCCATCGATGCTGTGCGCGATTCGAAGCGGTAACTCGATCCAGAAAGTGCTACCCACTGCGACGGTGCTGGTGACCCCAATCTCACCACCCATCAATTCAACAAATCGGCGTGCGATAGACAGCCCCAGCCCGGTACCGCCAAAGCGACGCGTCGTGGATCCATCGGCTTGCGTGAATGGCGTGAACAAACGCTCGAGTGCCGCAGGCTCAATGCCTATGCCGGTATCTTGCACCGTGCAGCGCAGACGGAAGCGATCGGATGTTCGCTCCGCGCAGAACACCTTCAACTCCACGTGGCCAGCTTCGGTGAATTTAATCGAATTGCCCAGAAGATTGGTAAGAATTTGGCGCAGGCGTGACGCATCGCCGTTGACCTTGCGCGGCAAGTCCGGCGCAGACTGAACGATTAACTCGATACCCTTTGTGGTCGCCTGCGGCGTCAGCATCTGGCTTAGGTCCCGCACCAGCTGCGGCAGATCGAAGGGTTCGTCCTCGAGCGACATCTCACCCGCTTCGATCTTCGACAGATCCAGCACGTTGTTGATGACGCCCAGCAGTGCTCGACCCCCAAACTGGATCTTGCTCAGAAGCTGCCGTTGGTCTTCACTCAGCTTCGTGTGCTCGAGCAAATAGCCCAGTCCGATAACGGCGTTCAAAGGGGTGCGGATTTCGTGGCTCATATTGGCCAGAAACTCACTCTTCGCGCTATTCGCCTGCTCCGCCCTATGCGTCGCCTCGCGCAGTGATCGCTCGTATTGCTTGCGCTCCGTGATTTCACGTACAGCAGCAAACACGCCCTGCAGTCTCCGGTCCCGATCATAGAAGGTGGTCGCGTTATACGACACGACGGTCTCCCTGCCGTCCCTGTCCCGAGCGGTCAGCTCGTAGTCGGTAACCTTTCTTTTACTCAGCGCCAACCTAATCCCCGCTTCGGCACGGTCGGGTTCGGTAAAGAAGGTCTTGAACGGCGCGCCGATCAGCTCATCGCGCGTGCAACCGGTAAGTGCCTCCATTTGTTTGTTGACGTCAGTGATGATGCCGGATGCGTCGGTGGTCATCAGTGCGTCGATGTTTGATTCGAAAAGGGATCGGGTATAGAACTGGTGGTCGCGAAGCCGCTGCGCCAGCTGCGCCTGCTCCGCCTCAATTTGCTTGCGAGCGGTATTATCGGTGCCGATCAGCAGGTAGCCGATGATCACACCTTCGGCATCGCGCAGTGCCGTGACCGACACGACCGCGGGGAAGCGGCTGCCGTCCTTGCGGATGTACGTCAGCTCGTAGATATCCTCGATGCCACGGGAGGCCTTGAAAACGAGTGCCTCGAACCCCGGGGCGATCTGGGTTTGCAGTTCAGCGCTCAGGGCCTGTGCGCGCGCAATGATCTCCTGTGGATCGGAGATATCGGCTGGGGTGATTTTGTTCAGCACCTCTTCGGCGGTGTAGCCGAGCATGCGTTCGGCGCCGACGTTGAATATCTGGATGACACCCTTCGCGTCGGTGGCAATGCTGGAGAAGTTAGCGCTGTTGAAGATTGCGCTCTGCAAAGCTCCGGCCTTGAGGAGTGC
>JBEKWD010000450.1:0-2798 GCA_049513435.1 Steroidobacteraceae bacterium
CCCGGTGTATCGATGAAGGCGATCTGCGCCTCGGGAGATTGCATCAGGCCGATCAGACGCTGTCGCGTGGTCTGCGGCCGCGGGGTCACGATGCTGAGCTTCTGGCCAACCAGCGCGTTCAACAGCGTCGACTTGCCGACGTTCGGCCGCCCGGCAAGGGCCACAGAGCCGCTGCGTTTGTCACTCATGGTTCGATTCGGATCTGCTCGAGTACGCGCGCCGCCGCAGCCTGCTCAGCGCGGCGGCGACTCGAACCCTCTCCCACGGCGCAAGCGGCCATCGGCTCGACCTCGCACCTTACGCGAAACATCTGCGCGTGCAATTCACCTTCGATGCTCTCGATGCTATAGCGCGGCAGTGCCAGTCCGCGGGCCTGCAGCAGCTCCTGTAGCAGCGTCTTCGGGTCCTTGAGCTCGCCCAGCAGTTCCTGCGCGGGCAGCGTATCGGGCAGCCATCGCAGCATCGCGCGGCGCGCGGCCTCGAGCCCACCATCCAGATACACAGCCCCGCACAGCGCCTCGAGCGCATCGGCCAGGATCGATTCACGGCGAAAGCCCCCGCTCTTGAGCTCACCGGGCCCGAGCGCGAGCAATTCACCCAGTTCCATCGCGGCCGCGCGCTGTGCCAGGGACTCCCCGCTGACGATGCGCGCGCGCAGGCGGCTGAGCGTGCCCTCATCGGCCTCCGGAAAGCGCTCGAACACGTACTGCGCGCTGATCAGCCCGAGTACCGCATCGCCGAGGAATTCGAGCCGCTCATTGTGGGCGCCGCCCGCGCTGCGGTGCGTCAAAGCCGTCTCAAAGCGCGCCAGGTCAGCGGGCTCGTATCCGAGCTTGTCCTGGAGCCAGGCCTGCAGCCGTGAGGCTCGGCTCACTGCATCTCGACCTGCTTATGGAACTGCACCACGAGCGAGACATTACCAAACATCGGCACCAGGTCCTCATAGTCCGCGATCACCACCCAGTGATCGCCCTCGCGATGGATATCGACGTCGCGCGGATCGGGATGCTCGATTATCTCGACGTCAAAGCGTCGCTGGAGCGACAAACTCAACGCCGCCCTGGTGTTGGGACCGCCCTTGGATTCGTCCGCGAGCTGCGAGAGCGCGTGCGCGACGCGCATGTAATTGAGGTAGACCGGCACCAGCCGTATGGTGGTGTAGACCAGGATCGCCACCGGGGTGAGCAGAAACAGCCAGCCTATGGCGGTGACTCCAAGCTGTGAGCGACGCATATTGAAACTCCCTGTGGGCTGTGGCCCTGATGCACTTCAATAGGGTTCGGCCGGCCCCAGTGCGCGTCATTCGATGCGCCGGCCGATGCGCCTCCAGTTCAGCTTGGCTGCCCCGGAGCGCTGCAGATCCAGATTGAACCAGATTCGCGTTGCCTTACCGACCAGATGATCCTCCGGGACAAAGCCCCAGTAGCGGCCATCGTAGCTGTTGTCGCGATTATCGCCGATCATCAGATAATTGCCTGGTGGCACGACCATTTCGTGCGTGTCGCCGTGATCGTGCGCTCCGTCCAGGGGCGATTCGACGCACTCGTAGTTGCGCTCGAGCCGGCGATTGCAGGTCTGGCTGGGCGGCGCGCTGAGCTCCGAGGGCGTCAGACAGGACAGGATCTGGTGGTGATGCGTGCCGAGCGTCTCGCTCGACAGATCCATGTCGTGATAGCAGCCATCGTCGTAGCGGGCATCGCTGTGCAGTGGCACGGTCTCGCCGTTGATAATGAGCTGATCGGACTCGATGCGCACGTGATCGCCCGGCAGGCCGGCCAGCCGCTTGATGTAGTTCACGCTCGGATCGGGCGGGAAATGAAACACGACCACGTCGCCGCGCTGCGGCGCCCCGAGCCGCAGCAGCAGCGTATTGCTGACCGGCAGGCGCAGCCCATAGATGTATTTGTTGACGATGATGAAATCTCCATCCACCAGCGTCGGCATCATCGAATCCGAGGGGATGCGAAAGGGCTCAAAGATGAAAGAGCGCACCAGCAGCACGATCAGGGCGACCGGAAAGAAGCTGCGCGCGTAGTCGACGGTGACCGGCAGCGGCTGCGCCGATGCATCGGCGCCGGCGGCGCGTGCGGCGCGCGCGCGCCAGGGGGCGAACACGAAATGATCCAATAGCCAGATCCCGCCGGCGAACGCCACCACGAGCACGAGCACCAGGCTGAAATCGAGCCGCTCGGAGCCCAGCAGCCGCAGCACCGCCGCGATCAGTACGATCGGCAGTAACACGTGCACCGCACGCATCAACGGCGTATCAGTCGCCGCCGCGGCATCGCCCTTCGCAAGCCGTCGACGTGGCCGCACGAACCAGTCATCGATGACCGCCAGCAGCGTCACGGGCCAGGCCGCCCAGGCCAGGAGCGTCAGCACTTGACTCATTTGCGTCCTACTTTGAGCACCGCCAGAAAGGCGGCCTGCGGAATCTCGACCTGCCCGACCTGCTTCATGCGCTTCTTGCCCTCTTTCTGTTTTTCCAGCAGCTTGCGCTTGCGCGTGATGTCCCCGCCATAGCACTTGGCCAGCACGTTCTTGCGCAGCGCCTTGACGGTCGCACGTGCAATCACATGGGTGCCGATCGCCGCCTGCACCGCAACCTCGAACATCTGCCGCGGAATCAGCTCGTGCATGCGGTCGACCAGATCGCGCCCGCGCGCATACGCGTTGTCCCGGTGCACGATGATCGAGAGCGCGTCGACCGGCTCGGCGTTGATCAGAATATCAAGCTTGACCAATGGCGCGCTCTGAAAATGGCTGAAGACATAATCAAACGAGGCATAACCGCGGCT
>JBEKWD010000451.1:0-2797 GCA_049513435.1 Steroidobacteraceae bacterium
TTCCCAAAAGACCGAGGGCCACCACTCCAATCGTTGCAGCAAGCCAGCCGTTTTGAAGGCTGGTGCCTCCCAGGCAAAAAGAACCCGACGCAAATCGCGAGGCCGCCATCCCGGTGTAATGCATGCCGCTGATGGCCAGCCCCATCACGATGGCCGCCGCGATGCGCGTGAACCGTTGATATACGGAGGTTCCCTCGCGCAGATGGAAGAACAGCCACAAGGCCACGAACGAGGCCGTCACGGCGATCAGGATCGAGAGCGCCACCAGAAGGACGTCATAGGAAATGGCCGGCGCGATCATGATCGCCGCCATTCCCATGTAATGCATCGTCGAAATGCCGGCGCCCATGACCACCGCAGCACCACCGAGGCGGAACATCGTGAGGTTCCGTCCACCGGTCGCTGCAAGGGCGAATCCCGAGGTAACAATCGCGACCGAGAGCGACACAAGGGTCGTGGGAATGTCGTACGCGAGCTGAATGGGCAGCGAAAGCGCGAGCATCCCAATAAAATGCATGGACCAGATCCCAACGCCCATCACGACCGCGCCGATGCCAAGCCAAATGCGGGCCGCATTACCTTCGGTAGCTGCCACTCGGGCGGCGAGGCGCAGCGCCGTATAGGATACGAGCACCGCGACGGCGATGGAGAGCGCGACCAGCCAATGATGGTAGACCGAGGCCATATTCGCGCAACCCTACGCCGGCTCCAAGCCACGAACTGTGCGCAACCTCAAGATCTCGGGGTCTTACGACTACGGTGTGAGCGCTCTCCACGCCATGTACAGCGCCATCGCCGTCACCATGACGACCAGAACGCGGCGCAAAGCGACGCGATCCATATGGTTGGCAAGGCGAGCGCCGAGATCGGTGCCACCCCACAGGCCCACGATAACTGCCACCAGAATCGGCCAGGAGGGCAGCTGACCGGCACGCCAATAGATGTATGCCGCGCAGACCGTGGTCGGCATCATCGTCAGGATCAAGCCGATCATTTGGGCCTGATGTTGTGGCATCTTTAGACAGGCGCTGAGACCGACTACGATGACAAGTCCTCCGCCGATGCCGAGGAAACCCGAAGAGAGGCCCGCGCCCAGGCCCACCAACAGGAGCGCCGACGCAGCGATCGCCCGGGCTTCGGACGCCCCAGCGCTCGGAACCTGTGTCGGCGCGGAGCGCAGGATGAGCAGCAGGTCGAGCGCGATCAGATAGCCGGCGTAGCTCCACCGTAAAACCGAGGTTGATGCATGCGCTGCAATGATTGCACCGGCGGCGCCTCCCGCGAGCATGCCCGCCGCGAGCCATAGCAGCCAACGTAATGGGCACCGATGGCCTTCAGCGCGATAGCGCCGGATCCCGGACACGCCGGTCGGCGGGATCTGTACCGCCAACGAGATACCTTGGGCGAGACGTTGATCGGCGCCGAGCAGCAACGTAGACAGGACTACGAGGGCGCCCCCGGGACTGGTGCCGAGCAGGCCGGAGGTGACGCCGCCAGCCAGGCCGACGCCGGCGGCTACCAGCAGCGTCGGCACGCTTGTCGAGGCAGAGGAGCCGAGATGCGCTAGCAGCATTGTCGCCAGGGACAGCATTGGTTTATACTGACTGAGTAATCAGTTTTTATCAACTACCATGCCTAAAATCAGTACCGAGCAACGCCAGGCACGCCGAGATCAAATTCTCGCGGCGGCGCTCAAATGCTTCTCTCGTGACGGGTTCCATCAGACGACCATGTCAGACATCGTCCGCGAATCGGGTTTGAGCCAGGGCACGCTCTATCTCTATTTCAAGAGCAAGGACGATCTAATCGCGGCGATAGCCGATGATCGTCATCGGCGTGAGGCAGCTCTGAACGCCCTGGCAGAGGGCGAGCAGGATCCGCTGCAGAGCATTTTGATGCTATCGCGACTCTACGCCACGCGCCTCTTGGAGCACGCGAACGCGGACGACCTCCGCGTAAGTCTGCAGGGGTGGGCAGAAGCGCTGCGCAACGAGCGCGTCAAGGCGGGCGTTTTAGATGGCCTGACGTTGGCACGCGACACGTTGGTGCGCGTCATTCGGCGGGGACAGAAGCGAGGCACGTTCAATGCAAAACTCGACGCCGCTGCTGCGGCGCGCCTGCTGATTGCTATTTTCCAGGGTTTCGTGCTGCAGGCGGTCTGGGAGCCCGACCAGGACCTCGAAGCGTGCTTCAGGATGATCGACGAACTCGTGCCAAGATTGTTGCGGTGACTCGCGCTATGCGAGTGTCAGCATCGCAGCTCCAACGATCATGGCACTCAGAGACAGGTTCAAGATGCGCTCAACGGTGGGATGTATGCTCCTCAAGTTCAGTGAGACGCCTACGAGCAGCCACGCAATGTCTACTACCACTATCACAGCGATGCACAACGTCCACTTCAGGAGCAGGTCGCTCGCAGCAGTCGCCTGGCTCAAAGGGTGCGAGGCCAGTAACGTCGCGAAGGCTGCATAAGCCTTTGGATTGGCAACTCCCAGGAGAAGGCCCGCCGTCCATGAAGGCTGTGTATCCCGACCCTCGATCGATGATCCGACAGGCGAAGCCGCGATCTTATACGCCAGATAGATTAGATAGATGGCGGCAGCGACGCTCAGTCCCCGCATGGCCGCGGGATATGCCCTCAATAAGGAATAGAGACCCGCGGCACTCAGCGCAGCAGCGGCCGCCAAACCCAGTTGAAGCCCCGCATAGTAGCGTAATCCACCGCTCAGCCCGGCGGTCCGCCCAACCAGGATCAGTGCAGCGATGCCCGGGCCAGGCGACCCGAGGAGCGCGATAG
>JBEKWD010000452.1:0-2789 GCA_049513435.1 Steroidobacteraceae bacterium
GATGCTCTACGACGGCGCGTCAGTGTCGGCCCATGTCGATACAAGCCGCACGGCCGTGGCCGCCGCACGCGCCATGGCGGAGTTGGTGCTGAATCAAGCGCTCCCTGGCCACAAATCCCGAAGCAAACCCCGACGATCCCGGGTAACAACTTGAAACGGCTACTGACCCGGCTAAACTGAGCCCCCAGCAGGTTTTATGCCAGGACCTTAGCGAGCGGCTCCCAATAGTGAGCTTTCCATCCCGAAGCCAGGCTCTCGGCCTCGCCCTTAGGAAAGCCTGTATGGTCGAAGATGATCTTGGACCCTGAGCCCTGCATCACGATCTCGAACTTGGCAATCGAATAGACGCCCGGAGGCCAGTCGCCCGCTCGCCAGGCCTGGACGACCCGCACGTTCGGCACAAGCTCGACGTTCCGTCCCGTGATGTACCCGCCGTAAAGCGCAAACGCGCCTCCGGCTTCCCTACTGATCTCTGCGGGCTTGTCGGGTAGGTGCATCGCCTGCAGGGCTCCACTGAGCTGTACGACGCGGGTAAACTGCTTGGCATCAGTAAGAGCTTCGTAGACGCGCTGCGGGCTCGCCGTGAAAACAGGCTCCTGGTGAATAGAGTCCGCCGTATGAGATATCCCATCCTCAGCTCCCGCCAAGACCCTGGTCGAGCTCAGGACCAACCCCCCGAATGCACCGACAACACCGACAATCGCCTGCCGCCGTGAAGGTCCGCGGGTCACCGCTGTGAGACTTGCTCCGTCGCCCATGATCGTCCCCCGAATTGTGCATTGAATCGACATAACAGCAGCACGCGAAAAGATGTTCAAGATAATGTTTTACTTGTAGGCTAACTATCTAGGGAAGCTCTGCACAGGCGGCTATGCGAGCTGGATATGAGATGGATAAAACGATGAAAGTCATAGGAGACTGCGCGCAAAGTGCGGCAAGCGCGCAGTTTCGCTGCGCTTTGCGCGCTTTCCGGTGTTCTCCGCGTTCACCAGGCGCACCTTCCCTGTGGCAACATTCGACGCCTCAGCAAGTACAGATTGGCCAGCGCAAAGGCGGTATAGAGCCGCGCGGTGTTCTTGGCCAAGCCGCGGTAGCGAACCTTGCTAAAGCCCCACAGGCGCTTGACCACGTGGAAGGCATGCTCGACACGGGCTCGAGCGGCGGAGCGCCGGCGGTTGATGAACCTCTGGTACTCGCTCAGTGGCCGGCGAGCGGGGCGCCGATTGATCCGGTAGCGGATACCCTCCGCCAGGGCGCTCTGACGATGCGATTCGTTCCAGTAGGCCTGGTCGCCGAACACCTCTCGCTCCTGCCCGTGCAGCAGCTTGGCCATCTGCGTGCTGTCGTGCACGTTCGCCGCAGTCGTGCTCAGGCTGTGGACGATGCCGTGTCGGTCGGTGCCGATGTGCGCCTTCATCCCGAAGTGCCAGTCCTTGCCCTTCTTGGTCTGATGCATCTCCGGATCGCGCGCCCCTTGGCTGTTCTTGGTCGAGGGCGGGGCGGCAATGATGGTCGCATCCACGATCGTGCCGCTCTTGAGCAAAAGCCGCTTCTCTTCCAGCAGCGATCGGATCTCGGCAAAGATCCTCTCCGTCAGCTGGTGCTGCTCGAGCAGATGGCGGAAGCGCAGGATCGTCGACTCGTCGGGAATGTCGTGCCCGAGCAGCTCGATGCCGGCAAAGCGGCGCATCGACTCGATGTCGTACAGCGAGTCCTCGGCTTGCGGGTCAGACAGGTTGAACCAGTTCTGCATGAAGTAAATGCGCAGCATCTGCTCCATCGGCTTCGGCTGCGTCCCGTTCCCCGCCTTCGGATAGTGCGGCTCGATCAGCGCCAGCAGCCGGGACCAGGGAATCACCGCGTCCATCTCCGCCAGAAACCGCTCTCGGCGCGTCACCTTGCCTTTCTTCTCCCAGGCCACCGAGGCAAAGGTCGTCTGCTTCATGCCGCTCCTCGTGTCTTGAACGCTACTGCTCGCTGCACGCATTATCGTTCAGCTACCACCACCTGTGCAGAGCTTCCCTAGTTGATTTCATGGTGGCCAGGGGTGGAATTGAACCACCGACACGCGGATTTTCAGTCCAGATCCGAAAGCCTTCCAAGTCACTGATCTTGCAACGGTTCTATAGGCCAGATCATGGAATATTTTGCGCAGTTACACCGAGATAGGCACCTGATTTCCATAGATACGGCTCGATAATATTCCATGACTGATCACGCGCCTCCTTGCGGTCATCTCGACATCAAATTGAGCGGTAATCACATGTCTTGTACAATTGTACATGTGATACACTGTGGCCTATGGAGATCGTCATCGACACCTCCGCCCTTCTTGCCGTCGTGGGAGAGCAGCCAGAAAAGGCGGAGCTAGTCCGATTGACGCGAGGTGCAGCGCTCGTAGCCCCGGCCTCGGTTCATTGGGAGGTTGGCAACGCGTTGTCCGCCATGTTCAAGCGCAAGGCAATCGGCTTAGACGCAGCATTAGGGCTGTTGGATGCGTACGCTGCCATACCCATTCGGTTGATTGATGTTGCGCTAAAGCAAGCGGTGGAATTGTCGGCGAGACTGAACGTTTACGCCTACGACGCGTACGTCATCGCATGTGCAGTAAATCAGAGGGCTCCGATACTCACCCTCGACAGAGGATTAATCGAGCGTGCTCGCGAAGTGAAGCTTGATGTGCTGGAGGTAAATGTCCCATGAAGGCTTACACCTATTCTGAGGCGCGGGAAAACTTCGCCTCGGTGCTCGAGGAAGCGGAACGCGATGGGGCAGTTGAGATTCGCCGG
>JBEKWD010000453.1:0-2767 GCA_049513435.1 Steroidobacteraceae bacterium
GAATCGCTGCTGAAGCTCGCTCCGGATAAAGGCGTGCGGCTTCTGATGCCGAGACTGGGTGAGGCCGTCGAGCCGGCGCACGAATACGAGCTGACGGCCTGGTGGCGAGCGGTCGACCAATCACCGCCTCGGCAACTGCCGTCGACGCCACCCGCAATCACCCTGCCCGAGTCAATGCCTTGGCCATTTGATTAGCGAGCTTGCCGATCCGGCACTCTTTCACTATAGACTGCGCTCAAGCGCCGGATCATAAAAACGGGGGGTCTTTATGGGAAAGTGGCAATCTCTTGTGCTCGCGGGCTTTCTCGCAATCTTGCCCGCTTCGAATTCGGCGGTTTTCGGGCAGGCAGAAGCGAGCGCACGTGAACCCTATGTCGTCGTCCACGGCTGGCCGCAGCTACCGGCGGATTTCGCCTTGGGACAGATATCCGGAGTGGGCGTCGACTCTCACAATCACGTCTTCGTTTTTAATCGAGCTGAGAATTCCTCCCTCTGCTTAGGCGGAGAGGCGGCTTGTCCGCCACCGGCCCCGACATGGCAACCGGGTCCCATCGCCTCGCCGGCAATCCTCACCTTTGACGGAAAAACAGGTAAGCAGCTTGCTGCTTGGGGAAAAAATCGCTTTGTATCGCCTCATGGCCTTGGTGTGGATAGCCACGATAACGTTTGGGTTACCGACGTAACGCTGCAGCAAGTCTTTGAGTTCTCCAATGATGGACGGCTCCTCCTCACCCTGGGCACGGAGCGTAAGCCCGGATTAGATGGCACGCACTTCAATGCCCCGACCGCGATCGCTTTCGCTCCGGACGGCAGCATCTATATCAGTGACGGTTATGGTAACAGCCGCGTCGCGAAGTTCTCTGCGAGCGGTAAATTCCTGCTCGATTGGGGTCACAAAGGCAGCGGTCCCGGGGAATTCAACACTCCGCATGGCGTAGCCGTGGACCGGCAAGGCTTGGTTTACGTTGCCGACCGTGAAAACTCCCGTATCCAGGTATTCGATCCGAACGGCAAGTTCTTGAGAATGTGGAAGTCCGATGAACTGGGTAAGCCTTGGGATGTCGCGGTCGGACCGGACAATTTGCTATACACGGTCTATGGCGGAAACGGAATTTTCACTCAGGCTGCAGGGCACGAAGAGTTGGTCAAGAGTGATCTTTCCGGCAAGATCCTCGCTCGATGGAGCCGCTTCGGTAATTACGACGGACAGATCTACTGGGGACATTGCATTGCCGTCGGCGCAGACGGCGCCGTCTACGTGGGGGACGTTAATCAAGGTATGCGCGTGCAGAAGTTCGTTGCGCGCTAGCGCCCATCGATGATTCCGCGTAATTGCAGTGCATTCAATTTATCGTCTGCCAGATGCAGCAGTGAGCGCAGGACGCTGCGCGTGTCCTGGCCTAGCGTTGGGGGGGCCCGATCGTAGCTCACGGGCGATTCCGACAGACGCAGTGGACTTGCAACGAGTGGCATTGCGCGCCCCTGCGCGTCCGCCATCTCTACATGCAGAGCGCGCGCGCGTACCTGAGGCTCGCGAAACATCTCGGCAATCGTATTGATCGGGCTACATGGCACGCCCACCGCCTGCAGCGCGCGCAGCCAGAATTGTGTGCTCTGCGTTCGCGTGACTTCGCCAATCATTACCACCAGCGCCTGACGGTGCTCCACGCGTGCACGATTCGAGCTGAAACGGGCATCAGTGACCCACTCCGGATGTCCTGCGACACTACAAAATCGCGCAAATTGTTCGTTATTGCCGACTGCCAACATCACCTTACCGTCCGCGGTCGCGAAGTCCTGGTACGGCACAATGCTCGGATGTGCATTGCCCAGCCGTTGCGGCGAGTCGCCTGTGGTCAGGAAATTCGTGGCCTGGTTCGCCAGACAGGCCACCTGGACGTCCAATAGCGCCATATCAATATATTGGCCCACACCGCTGCAGGTGCGATGCTGGAGTGCCGCGAGAACGGCGATAGTGGCATACAACCCGCTCATGACATCCACTATGGCGACGCCCGCCTTCTGTGGACCTTCCCCAGGCTCGCCGGCCGCTCTTCCCGTCACGCTCATGAGTCCGCCCATGGCCTGGATCATCGCGTCATAGCCGGAACGTTGCGCCTCAGGACCGGTCTGGCCAAAGCCGGTAATTGAGCAGTAGATCAGACGCGGATCACTCGAGCGCAGTGAGTCGTAGTCCAATGCGTATTGCTTGAGGCCGCCGACCTTGAAGTTCTCCACCAGAACGTCGCACTGAGATGCGAGTGCTCGCACGATGTCTGCACCCTCGGGTTGCGACAGATCCACGGCGATCGATTTCTTATTACGGTTGGCACACAGGTAGTAGGCGGACAGGTTCGTGCCCGAAAGGTACGGCGGTCCCCACTCGCGTGTTTCATCTCCGCAGCCCGGTCGTTCGACTTTGATGACTTCGGCCCCCAAATCGCCGAGGATCTGGGTCGCCCAAGGCCCAGCCAGGACTCGCGTCAAGTCGAGCACCCGAATGTGCGACAGCGCGCCGGCGTTGCTCACGATGCAAAAACCGCGACGCCCGTGCGTGCGCAGGCGAGAGTCGGCGTGTGCGTGTCGTGCGAGGTCATCTTCAGGCGGCTTCGCGCGCAAGCACGGGCGCTGCAACCGGCGCCGCCAGCCCAAGTAACCCCAGCATGGCCACCAGAAATACACTTGCAAAAACGAGGTACAGCTGCATGGGATGCCAACCCAGATCAATGAGCTTACCGGTCCCGATGGGCGCCAAAATTGCTCCGAG
>JBEKWD010000454.1:0-2766 GCA_049513435.1 Steroidobacteraceae bacterium
ATCGTGCCGGGACCGACAAGCGGCACGTAACTTTCGTCGCCGCCAAATACCTTGGCATAGCCGATGGTCTGGCCTTCGGCGAACAAGACCTTCGCCTCGAAGCCATGGAAGCCGAAGTCGAGCAGTTTCTTGGCCTCCTCGGAGCGCTCCTTGTCGGACTTGGCGCCGGTAGTCACCACAATGAGACGCAGATTGTCTTGGGTCGCGGTGCCAACCAGATTGAAGCCCGCCTCTGCGGTTTCGCCGGTTTTCATGCCATCGGCGCCAATGCCCATGCCAAGCAGCGGATTACGATTTTGCTGATGGATGTTGTTCCAGGTGAAGTCGCGCAGCGCGAAATACGGAAAATAATCCGGATAGTTTTGCATGATATAGCGCGCGAGCCGGGCGAGGTCGCGCACCGTCACCCGGAGGTTGGGATCCGGGTACCCTTCGGCATTGGTGAAGGTCGAGTTCTCAAGCCCGATTTCGCGGGCGCGCTTGGTCAGCATCTGGCCAAACGTCGTTTCATTGCCGGCAATACCGTCAGCGATGGCGATGCAGGCATCATTGGCGGAGTCGATGATGATGCCCTGGATCAGGTCCGACACCTTCACCTGGCTATGTATCGCGGCGAACATGGTCGAGCCGTGCGACGGCGCCCCACCCTTGCGCCAGGCGTCTTCAGTAATGACGAAAGTGTCGTCGAGCTTGATGGTGCCCTTTTTGAGTTCGTTGAATACGAACTCAAGCGTCATCAGCTTGGCGAGACTTGCCGGCGCGACCAGTTCGTCGCCGTTCTTCTCGTAGAGGACGCTGTTGCTATCCGGATCGAGCAGAAGCGCTGCGGGGACGGAGGTCGCAAAGCCCTCCTCCTTTTTCGGCGCCGGCGCCGGCGCAGCCTGGGCGCTGGCAACAGCCGCAACAAGCAGGCACGCGGTGGCTACGACGAGGACCCTGCCCCGCCACGCAGCTTGCCCTAAACGAACGCCCACACACGCCTCCGGGTTACCAATCACCCCGATATCACTCACCCTTATACCCGCGCACAATGGGGCGTGTGCAAGGCAGGGCTGGAAGCCGTCTTGCGGATTACCAGTGCTTCAGTAAAGACCGCGACCGTTGAGCAGGCCCGCGCCATCGCTTCCGTTTGGTGTATCGGCAAAAGACACCGCGCGGGTGGTCGCCACCACGTCGTTCATCGCAGCGCTGCTGTAGCTCGGGGTCCGCACCGGGGGCGGTTGCGCCGGCAAGCGAGGCATGATCGATTCAGCAGACGCAAGCCTGACGTTGGATGGCGCCGGAGCCGGCTCGTTCTCGCGCAACGTCGCTGCCAAGATTCGGTCGTCGGAGCCTTCCATCGGCGCCCGGGCAACATATTCCACCCGGACCCGGGTTGTTCCCTTCTCGTAGAAGCCGAGCAGATGGGCGGCGCGGGTCGAGACATCGATAACGCGATTATCGACATAGGGCCCACGATCATTCACCCGTACGACGATCGAACGGCCGTTAGCGAGGTTGGTTACGCGAACATAGCTCGGCATCGGCAAGGTCGGATGGGCCGCCGTAATGCCGTTGATGTCGAAGACCTCACCGTTCGCGGTGTATCGGCCGTGGAAATCGTCCCCATACCAGGAGGCTAATCCTTCGGCGCGATAGTGCGGGTCTTCCTGAGGATAATAGGTGCGGCCGCCGACAACATAGGGGTTGCCGGTCTTATAGACGCCGCCGCCTTTGGGCGCGGGCTCACCGGGCTCAACCACGCGGTCGCTGGCGGACACACCCCACCGCGAATCGACATGATTCGAGCTGGCGCAGTTGGCGAGGAAAAGGCATGCCAGGGCGCAAAGGCCCATCCGCACACACCGCCACCCTTCCCTGTCAGGACCCCGCATCGTCCCCTATCCCCGTGAAACGGGTATTGAATTTTAGCGTGGTCACATTGTGGCAGAAATGGGCGAAGCCGTACCCCATAGTGAACAGGGCGTTACGGCCATGCGGCGGGGCCGCCGCGGCTACTCGTAAATGGGCTTTGCTTGCGCCACGATCGCAGGCGGTACCGCGATCAACTCATTGACGATTTTCTCGGCCTGATCGCCGGGAATCGGGTGCACCGGAAGTTGCTGCTTCTCCATGTCGGCAAGGAAGCCTGGGTCCTTCATGGTGTCGTCGAACGCCTTGCGCACAATCGCGAGATGATCCTCGGGCACATCCTTCGACATGATAAAGGGCCGGCCGACCTCGTCGCCGCCGCTCAAAAGCCGCAGGAGCTGTTTCTGCTCATCCGAGCTTGCGAACGTGCCGATATAGGCGGCGCTTTCCGGCACTTCGCTCGTACGCTCCCTGGAGAAGCGTACAAAGGTGTGCACGAGACCCTTGTTGAGCCATTCTTGCGGAATGCTGCTGTAGGTACCGCAGTCGCCGTCGAGTTCGCCCCGTTCGATTGCCAGCCGTTGCTCGGCGCTGCCCGGGAAGCCCATAATCTGCTTGATCGGCGCGTGAAAGACTTCGCGCAAGATCGCGCCGTTGATGTAATTGCCCGAGGCCTTGCCGGTGGAACCGAGGATGAATTGCTTGCCTTGCATCATCTCGTCCCAGGTCTTGGGCCCGACCTCTCCATAGCCGTAGCAGACCCGGTTATCTGGCGTGACGACGCCGACCCAGGCATAGCGCCGGAAATCAACGCCGATCCTGTCCGGCTGAATGATCGACTGCGTGACCATGCCCGGGTTGAAGATCACCATGACAGTGCCATCTTTTGGGGCGGTCAGGTTGAGATAGCGCACC
>JBEKWD010000455.1:0-2766 GCA_049513435.1 Steroidobacteraceae bacterium
CGGGCTATTCGCGCGACCAGTTCATCGAGGATCTGCTGAGCGAACATGTCACCGAGATTCGCCGCTGCCTTGCAAGGGGCGCCTACAAGGTGCAGATCGACTTCACGGAGGCGCGCCTCGCAGTCAAAATCGATCCGGCGGGCAGGCTGCTGGCGAGTTTCATCAGCCTGAACAATCTCGCGCTGGCGCGCCTGTCCAGTGCCGAGCGCGCGCGCGTCGGCGTGCATACCTGCCCCGGCGGGGATCTCGATTCCACCCACAGCGCCGACGTGGATTATGCAGATCTGCTGCCGAGTCTATTTCAGCTCAATCTGTCGAGTTTTTACATCGCCCTGGCAGGAGAGTCCGATCGTCCCCGCGTTCTGGGGATTATCCGCGATAACATGCGACCAGATCAGCAGGTATTCGTCGGCGCGATCGCCCCGATCAATCCCCGCCTTGAGACTGCTGAGGAAGTTCGCGATCGCATCCTGGAGGCCGCGCGGTACATCCCCCTGGCGCAACTCGGGTCCACCGATGACTGCGGCTTCTCGCCATTCTGCGATGACACCTCAACCACGCGCGAGCTCGCATTTGCAAAGATTCGAGCGCGAGTCCTGGGTACGGGCATGGCAGCGCAGGCGCTTGGGGGTCGCCAGTGAAGATCGAGGATGATGAAGATCAGAGCTTACGCGCCGCCGCCCTCAAGACCGCCGAAAGCATCATCGTGGCGCG
This sequence comes from Steroidobacteraceae bacterium, assembly GCA_049513435.1. Lineage (GTDB taxonomy): Bacteria > Pseudomonadota > Gammaproteobacteria > Steroidobacterales > Steroidobacteraceae > FEN-1191. The sequence goes on from JBEKWD010000455.1 coordinate 715, forward strand.
CGAAAGTGCCGAGCGGTCGCTGGTTGCAGCCAAAGAGGCGCTCGAGCGCAAGACCGAGGAGCTGCAGCAGCAGCGTGAGTGGTTTGAAGTCACGCTCAACAGCATTGGCGACGCCGTCATTACGGTGGATATTCAGGGACGGGTCAGTTACCTCAATCCCGTCGCCGAAGCGATGACCGGATGGAGGATCGCAGACGCCAAAGGCGAACCCCTCGAGCGCGTTTTCAAAATCATCAACGAACACAATCGCACGCCAACCCAGAGTCCCATACAGCGGGTAATGGCTCTCGGACAGATCGTCGGCTTGTCCAATCACACGGCTTTGATCAGCAGGAACGGCGCCGAGATTGCCATCGAAGACAGCGCGGCGCCGATTCGCGACAGCAATGGCAGGATCTCCGGTGTCGTCATGGTATTTCATGACGTCACCGCGCGGCGCCAGGCCGAGAAGGCGCTGCGGGAGACCGATCGGCGCAAAGATGAGTTCCTGGCAATGCTTGCACATGAGCTGCGCAATCCGCTCGCACCGATCCGGCAGGCGGCGCGTATCGCAAGATCCCCTACAGCCACCGAGGCCCAGAAGCTCTGGAGCCACGATGTAATCGACCGGCAGGTGCACCACATGGCACTGTTGCTCGATGATCTGCTCGACATCTCCCGCATCGGGCGCGGCACGCTGGAATTGCGCACCGAACTGACCGAGCTTGCAACCATAGCCAATGCGGCGATGGAAATGGCGCGCCCGATCATCGATTCAAAACGCCATGCTCTATCCATCACGCTGCCACCGGAGCCGGTACACTTCGCGGCCGATCCGCTGCGCATCGCTCAGGTGCTGTCCAATCTGCTGACGAATGCAGCCAAATACACCGATCCGGCAGGACAGATCAGGTTGTCAGCCTCGTGTATTGAAGGACTCATCTCGATCAGCGTCGCCGACAGCGGCATCGGTATTGCCGCTGAAGAGCTCGAGGGTGTGTTCACGATGTTCTCGCAGGTCAAGGCGAGCCGCGACCATGCGGATGGCGGGCTCGGTATCGGGCTGGCTTTGGCCAAGGGACTGATCGAGCTTCACGGCGGGACGATCGAGGCGAGAAGCGACGGTCCGGGGAAAGGCAGTGAATTTATCGTGCGATTGCCGCAACGCACTTTGAGCGCTGCTCCGCAATTGCACGCGATCGAGGCGGCTGCGATGAAAGCCGTTCGGCGCCGCAGAGTGCTGATTGCCGATGACAATCTTGATGCCGCTGAGAGTCTTGCGGTTCTCCTGCGCATGGAGGGACACGATGTCACGGTGGTGCACGACGGCCGCGCCGCACTGGCGACAATCAATAGCGTGCAGCCGGAGATCGCACTGCTCGACATTGGCATGCCGGAGCTGGATGGGTATCAGGTGGCGCGCCTGGTGCGTCAGGGCTCGCTGGGTCGCGCCGTGACGCTCGTGGCGATGACGGGTTGGGGCCAGGATAGAGATAAGGCCAGAGCGCTCGGCGCGGGCTTCAACCACCATTTTACCAAACCGATTGAGCCGACGCAGTTGATGAACCTGATTCGTTCGGAGGGTCATCGAGATTGAGCGCACGCTCAAATAAATAGAGCATATGCCCGGTGTCCTACGGCTGGCCGGCGCCGCGACCGACAGCACTTGCGCAGCATTACGCACAGTGTGTTACGCAAGAGGTATTCCATGCACACAAAGCGCGCAATCATGATGGCGTTTTTGATCGCGGGTGCAACCGCCCTTCCAGGCTACGCTGCCGAGCCGGCAGCTGCCGGCACCCCGGACAGCGTGCAGCCCAGCGATGCGAGCGTTCGTGTGGTCGCTTCCAGCAACAGCGATGATCTGCAGGTGACCGCGCAGATCCGGCAGGCTCTTGCTGCCGATCCATCCCTGTCCGATCTGGCTCACAACGTGCAAGTCGCCACCAACTCCGATGCCGTCATACTGCGCGGAGTGGTGGAGCCCACGGAAAAAGACCGGGTCAATACGCTGGCGCAGCAATTTGCCGGCGCCAGGCAGATCATGGATGAGCTGACGGTGCGCGCCCGCGA
>JBEKWD010000456.1:0-2763 GCA_049513435.1 Steroidobacteraceae bacterium
GCTTCAGCACGCAGAACATCAACCAGCCCCAGGGTGTGTTCTATTATTCGGATAACCCCTATCGCATGGAACAAGCGGCGGTCTTTTTCGACGGCTCGTACAAGTTTGCCAACAACTGGACGTTCTCCACCGGCGCGCGCTGGTATGACTACAAGAGCCGGCAGCTCGAATTTGAATATGGCTCCGACGCCCCAAACCTGCTGCCGCCCGCAACATCGCTTTCGAACCACGTCTCCAACAGCGGTTTCAACCCGCGCTTCAATCTCTCGTACGAGCCTAACGAGGATCTGAACACTTATATTTCAGCTTCGCGAGGATTCAGACCGGGTGGCGTCAATCAGATTTTCCCGCCGCCGGATGATCCGCCGTTTTGCTCGGTTGCGCCCCTCACGTTCAGCTCGGACAGCGTTTGGGACTACGAGCTGGGCGAGAAGGCGAAGATGTTCAACAACTGGCTGACCGTCAACGGCGACATCTTCTATATCGTCTGGGACGGCGTGCAGCAGACACCGCTGATCAACTGCGGCTACGAATACATCACCAACGCCGGCAACGGGCGCTCATTTGGACCGGAATTGGAAATCGATGCCAAGCTATCTACGGAGTGGACCCTGGAGCTGAACGGCGCCTACACGGATGCGACCATCACGAATGTCGACGCCGGCTACAAGACCTTCCTTCAGGCCGTTGACCCAGGTGGGGCGCCGACTTGCCGTGATAACAGCACCACCTGCTACGCGCCGATACTGAACGTGCCCAAGGAAACCGCGAATCTTACGCTGCTCTATTCGACCGTTCTGCCGAGCGGCTACAAGTTTTCGGCTCGCGCGACGTCCGGATTCGTCGGCACGACGGTCGACGAAGCGTTCTACTTCGGCATCAGGTTACCGTCATACAACATCGTCAATGCGCGCGCGGCGCTGTCGGGCGACAGGTGGTCGGCCGCACTGTTTATTACTAATGTGACCGATAAAGTCGCGGAGATTTCCTCCAACAACACGAGCTTCCAGTTCAACATTCCGCAAGTGATCCGCTACTCGACCAATCAGCCACGGACCTTCGGCACGCAGTTCGATTACCGCTTCTGACAGCAGTCAACTGTCGAGGGCGGCCAGTGACTCCGGCAGGATCTGGCCGCCGTCGATCACGAGGCTCTGGCCGGTGATATAGGCGGCCTCGTCGCTGGCAAAGAACAGCGCCGCATTGGCAATGTCGGTCACGCTGCCCAGTCGGTGCATGGGTACCGAGGCTTCCATTTGCTTGATGTACTCCTCGCCCAGGCCCGAGAGCCCCTCGGTGGCAATGTTACCGGGCAGTACTGCGTTGACGGTGATGCCGAAAGATGCGAGTTCGATGGCCGCAGTGCGCATGAATCCGAGCTGCCCGGCCTTGCTGGCGCCGTAGTGCGACCAGCCGGGATAACCGGTGACGGGGCCCGTGATCGATGAGGTCAGAATAATGCGGCCGGCCTTTTTTGCCTTCATCGCCGGCAGACAGGCCGAGACGGCCAGAAAGGTTCCCTTCAGATTCGTGCCGATGACGGCATCGAAATCCGCGGCCGTCATGGTCCCGAGCTTTGCGGCGGGGAAGATGCCGGCGTTGGCGCACAGGATGTCGATTGCGCCGTATGCGTCAATCGCAGCTTGGGCCATGGCCTGCATATCCGCTTGACTCGTCACGTCGGCCACAAACGCGCGCGCCTCTCCCCCCGCCACGACAATCTCGGCGGCAACGGCTTTGGACTCCTCGAGCTTGCGCGAGACGACGAGCAGTTTGCAGCCCGCCAAGCCGAAGCGAAGCGCGATACCACGACCGATGCCTTTGCTCGAGCCGGTGACGATGACAGAGCGTCCACGCAGTGGGGTAAACATCGACACTCTCCTTAGGCGGCAGGCGCCGCTCTCAAGAATTGCCCGGACAGATACTCTTGCGCGATCGTCACGGTGCCGTGTGTATAGGCTGCGCCAAATTGCCGTGCGAATTGAACTTCATTGTGGGAGGCAAGCCAAGCGCTCAGCACAATGCGCCGCAAGACCACGAAGGTCGCAATTTCATCTATTTCCTCGGCTGACAGCGGTGCGACTTGGCTATAGCCGCGGCGCCAGGCCCGCAGCAGCTCGGGCACGATCGGCTCATGTTCGATGAAACTCACCGCGGTCGCAAAGTCATACATGAACCAGCTGAAGCCGCAATCGTCGAAATCGATGATGCGCAGATGCTCTGCCTCGACGAGCAGATTGGCCAGACGCAGATCCGCGTGCACGAGGCCGAAGCGATCCGCTTCGATACCGAATCGCTCGAGGCGCTGCCCGATGAGCGCGAGGGCTTGCTCGATCACGGCCGCGCCCGTTGCGTCCAGGCCGATGGCGTCCCGCCATGATCCCCAAAAGGCTTTTGGCCCCACCATGGCCTCAAGATCCCAGCGTTTGCGGCGAAAGCCCGCGGGCAGCTTCCATGATCGGGCGTGCCGGTGCATCTTCGCGGTGAGCTCGCCGAGTCGCTCGAACCACTGCACGGCATCACGACTCGAGTCCGGCTCCCTGCCGGCTAAGCGTTCGAAGGCGACCGCGTAACGCGAAGATCTCCCCGAAGGCGACTCGAGCGTCTGGACCATCTCGCCATCAGTGCCCGACACCGGCGTGGCAGTCTCGATCGCCCCGTCCCGACGCAGCGCATTGATCCAGGCGAGCTCCGACCGGATCTCCTCGGCTGACGAGTAGCCCACGCGATGCACGCGCATTACCAGCTCGCGGCCGCCCCGGT
>JBEKWD010000457.1:0-2761 GCA_049513435.1 Steroidobacteraceae bacterium
TACTCAAGCTGCACGTGTGCCCGCTGTACGCGATGCAAGTGTGTCCGAAAAGTCAGGAATAAGCGCTCATATTCGGCAATTGCACCTGTGGCGCTATCTGTCCCCCGAGTTGACAGATACGACCATACTGCTCGCTTGAGTATTCGAGTCAATTTAAAGAAGATCAAGGTCGGGCTTTCTTTGAGTACCGTCCGGTCAAAAGAGTCGATAACTGTACTTACCTCGTCGCCACTGTCCTCCCCAATGTCGTCACCGGCATATAGTGGAAGGCAACGCATAAAGGTTGTGATGCACCACCGGGCTTCAATTCCTGTCCGACAGCGCTGAGCTAAGGTGCTAAAGACATCGACAAACTGCGGGCGGTTCGGCGGTAAGGATTCAACTGGGTTGGCAAGGTACCGGGCAATTTCAGCCAGCGGTGAACGCGGAACCGTTTCGAAATATAGTTCTGCTGTTCGCCTGGCCGCCTCGTAGATGTCTTGGTGGAGCCTGATGTAGTGGGAATCGTGGCGAAAAACCAAATCGACTCCAAACGTTGCCATTGTTGGCGTTGGAGTCGCAGTGATAGCCTCTATAATACGCGCCCTGACATCTTCTTGATCAGCAACACTTGGAAACCTATAGAATAGTGCCTTGATGATTCGACAGAGAAAAATATCAAGCGCGCGATTGAAAGCGTCGCAGTTGAATGACCGGTAAGAGCGCGCGTCCAAAATGAACTGGAAGACCGCATCGGTCCGAACTTGTCGGAGTGCAGAAAGACGAAATGCACTGAGCACCGATATTACGCCAGCCAATTGAGGATGGGCACATGCGCCGGTGACCGCATCCCAATTGATGTCACGATTCCAAGCCAACTCCCACAGACACTCAAGGACTTGGGGTAGCAAGATTGATCGCTCCACCTCAGACGGAGCCGATTCATAATCACCTAGCAGACGACGGACACGCGTGAGAGCCCCACCATCGATACCCAAGAAATCCTCCGATTCAAGGACGCTCTCTTCACTCAGCAGTTGATTGCTTAGGAAGCGCAGCTTGTCTTGAAGCATGCGCTTGGCATCGGAAAAGGCGTGGCCCGAAAGTGCTACCTCGATCCGTTCGCCACTGTAGAAAAAGACGGCAAGTTGGTCAGGCGAAAACGCGGGATCGACGATCTGGAGTTTGGGAAATAGGACCTCGGTCACAAATCGGCTCTGTTGGTCATTGCCCCCAAATGCGGATTCTACTGAGAAAAAGATGAGTTCATTTGGTCTTGGGAGTCCTCCGGTCTTGTCAGATGCTGCACCGGCAACTGCGTCGGTCACGAACTTGTTGCGGAGATGGCTCCTGCCTGAGATTGTCGTGCAGTGAGCCAGGAATCTGCCGCCGGATGGCGTATAGCCGATTATGTCCAGGCCTCCATCGGGGCCGCGCCTGGGTCCCGGCTGTGTCCGGTACCCGTGAGCGAAGAGAAAGCGTTCACAGAATACCTGGAATTCATCGAAGTCAAGGAGGCCGAGGGCGATCTGAATAGGGCTATCGGTGGCGAGCGATGGCATGCACCCTCCTTAAATGGGCGAGATTAGTATAATCTTCTAAAGCGTCGGATTGCTGTCGAGTCCGTGCATTGCGCCTAGAACAGAGATTTCTTGGAGCTTTTGCATGGCCCACCAGTTTGCCAGCCATAACGTAATCGAACGAGTGGGAAAGTCAACGCCAAGAGCTTGCGTCTGAAGTTAGCTTACTGTTTGCGGTGCCCGAGGTCAATCGGGTGCCCTTGCCCAAAGTCTGCTTTTACTTGCCATTCCCACTGTCGCGAGGTAAGGTCGTCGTGCTACCGATATTACCCAATAAGAGGCACAGAATGAATGAGTTAGCGATTATTGAAAAAGCGAACGAATGGCGGCGGATGAAGGCCCTGGTGCTGGACAGCGTCAGTTCGCCGATCACGAAGCGCGTTTACAACATGTCCCTGGACGAATTCTTCTCCTGGTACGGCCAGGAGCCGCGGCCGGGCTTCAGCAAGGCCACCGTGAACGCCTGGCGCGTAACGCTGGACGAGCGCGGGCTGGGGTCGTCCTCCATCATCGTGCGCATGTCGGCCATCCGCAAGCTGGCGGTGGAGGCGACCGACAACGGGCTGCTGGCGCCGGAACTGGCCGCGGGAATCCAGCGCGTGAAAAGCGCGAAATCCATCGGCGTGCGCGCCGGCAACTGGCTGTCGCTCAAGCAGGCGCAGACGCTCCTGAATGCGCCGGACATCACAACGCTGAAGGGCCTGCGCGACCGCGCCATCATCGCCGTGCTGCTCGGCTGCGCTCTGCGCCGGTCCGAAGTAGCGGCGCTTACGATGAACCACATTCAGCAGCGCGATGGCCGCTGGTGCATCGTGGATCTCTACGGGAAGCACGGGCGCGTGCGGACAATTCCGATGCCGGTTTGGGTGAAGGTGGCGCTTGACGCCTGGACTGCCCCCGCCGGCGTCGTGGATGGATACGTGTTCCGGCCCGTCATTCGCGGCGACCAATTGCGGGGCGACATGCTTTCCGAAAAAGTGGTCTGGCAGATGCTCCGGCCGTATGCCAAGGCGGCTGGCGTCGCGGGGATTGCGCCTCATGATTGCCGAAGAACGGCTGCAAAGCTGTGTCGCGCGGCAGGAGGCGAGCTGGAGCAAATACAGCTCCTCCTCGGCCACGCGTCGGTCCAGACCACCGAACGCTACCTGGGCACGAAACAGGACCTCGTGCATGCGCCGAATGACGGGATCAAGCTGAGGGTC
>JBEKWD010000458.1:0-2760 GCA_049513435.1 Steroidobacteraceae bacterium
CAGTCCCGTCCGGGCGCGTTCCGGGAACCATCGACGATCTCATCGCGTTGAAAGACCTCGGGGATGAGTGCGACGATTCGTTCCATCTCTTGAAGCATGGGGAAGCTAGAGGACGGCTGCCCCTCGAGCACAACAGCAGATGCGGAAATGCCCCCTGACTCGCGGAGCTCCGTTCGGATTGTTGCGAGCCTTTCAGAAAGTGCGCGCAGGCGGATCGCGTCGTCCTCGCCGGGCTGGGGAAGAGTGCGCTCAAGATCCGCGGCAAGACCAACGAGCCGCCCGGCGAGCGAAATCAAGGCGCTGCGCTGCGCCCGCCGGGTCGCGTTCAGACCTTGGCGCTGCAACGTCATTCTGAGCCGGCCAGTGCCGATCATATTGTATTGAAGCACTCTGCTGAGGACCGGCTTCGGTGGGGCGTGGTGAGCGGCAAAGCTTTCCGCTACCTGCTGCACCGCGAGCAGCAGATCGTCGACGAATGTGATGAGCGGATCGGAGCGATCGAAGATGCGGTAGAGCGCTTCGGTTGCCACAGTGGCGCCGGTACCTACGCCAATCACCACGATGGGCCAGAGAGTACCCGCCACCTGGACCTGGCTGGGCACGTAGCGGTCCCATACCGGCAGGGCAACGCCCATCGGAATGGCGAAAGCCAATGCGGCTGCGTAGTTAGTCGTCGTGCGCAGAACGAAAAAGATCAGATACAGGCTTCCGATTACCCAAAAGAAATGAGTAATGGGGTAACCGCGGAACAGCATCATACCGAGCAGGGTGTAGAGGCTCGCGGCGACGAATCCGAGGACGATGAATTGCCCCCCGCGCCAGGTAGCGGTAAGATTTTCGCGAGCCAGGAGAATAGAAAATACACCAGCCAAGGCCGCGTTGGGGATGCGGAAGGTCACGACGATGATCATGACCAGCGTAGCCGCGATCGTCATACGGATGACCGTGTTGGCGCGTCCCGGATACGGAGCAACTTCCCAGCGTATGAATTCGCGAAACCAAGGCCAAGAGACAGTCCGGCGGGCCGGCTGGTGAGGGAGCTGAGCAGCTCGGGTCGCCATATCAAGGCTTCCGCTTGAATCCGCGGACAACTACTACTGCAGATTCCCCCAGACGAATGCCATCGGGGGGCGGGGACTGAATCCGGATGCGAACAGGGTAGCGGCTGGCCAGGTGTACCCAGCTCAGAGTGCGTTGGACGTCGGGCAGGCCGGACGTAAATTTGCCCTGGAGCGAAGGATCGGGTACTACACCGTACCCCGTGCTCTCGACGATGCCGGTAAATCGCAATCCCGAGTCAGACATGACGTACACGTCCGCAGTCATACCCGGTTGGACATGCTTAAGCTGCGTCTCGCGGAAATTTGCAACCACCCACCAGACCCGGGTATCGATAAGCGTGAAAATCTCCTGTCCTATATGAGCATAAGCACCCTCGGAAATGACAAGGCCGGTCACACGTGCGTCGAATGGAGCGTAGACGCGGCAGTGGTTGTAGTTGTACTCGGCGTTGGCGATCGCGGCGGCCCGTCCCTGCCGTTGGGCCACAAGGGGGTCCAGGGTAAGTACGCTGGACTGCGATTGATGAAGCTGCGCCGTACTCTGCTCGGCCGAGGCTTTGGCCTCCGCCAGGGCGGCCAGCATGGTGTTGAGGTGGGCTCGATTAAGAGCCAATTGCGATTCGGCTTCATGCACGGACTGCGCGCTGGCCTGCTGTGTGGTGCGTGCCTGGTCCACCTGGTCGACGGTAACGTACTGCTTGACGAGCAGAGGCTCGACGCGGTGCAGGTTATTTTCGGCGTATGCCGACTCAGCCTTGGCTCGATCCAACGTGGCCTGAGAGCGGGCGACATCGGCCTCCGCCTCGCGGATCGAGGCTTGCGCCCGGTCGACGTTGGCCCCGGCGCTGCGGGTTGCCGCCCCGGAGGCGGTGACGGCGTGCACTTCCGCCCCAATGCGCCGCTGCTCGTCGACGACCTCGCCTTCCAGGGCGGCCTGGTCTGACACTGCGTGGTCAAGCGCGTACTTATAGGGTCGATCATCGATTTCGAAAAGTAGATCGCCCTGTTTGACGTGCTGATTGTCGGCGACCTTCAGCTGTAGTATGGGCCCCTCGACAACGGGGGCGATTCCGATGTAGTTGGCAAAGATTTCGGCGTCGTCGGTCTGGGGACGCCAAGTTGTGACCAAGTAAACAGCAATCAAGCCGGCCACCGCCAGCAGAACCATCGCCGCGGTGAGGACGCGACCGTACCAATCAAGTTTTGCCAGGTGACTGTCTTGCTCGGGTTGGCTAATGTTTTGGGTCGACATCGCGTTTACCTAGCTGTAGAAGAGGAGCCACAAGATGCAGCTGAGAAAAGTCGCCATGCCGAGATAGAAAAGCACAGGTGAAGCCAGATGCTCGGCAATAGCGTTACGAGCGATCAGAGCGCGTGCGCCCGTCGCCAGTACAAGACCACCGACGGAGCAGAAAATCCACGCGGGGAAGAAAGAGCCGAAGATGCTGTATTCGGGCGCGTGGGAGCAACCAACCGAGACCAGCGGCGCCGCCAGAGATAAACAGGCGAGGCGGCCAAGTGAGGTCATTCGGCGTCGATCGGTATTCATGTCAGGCAGACCTCATCCATGCTTATCCTCGGCATTCGGCGATCAGCGGATAGCTTCAGTTTTATCGCTCGATTAAGCCACAGCGTCAAGGACCAAATCTATTGGACTAAGGTATCGATCAATACCTTAGTATCAGATGATCACGTTGGC